>CAMLME010000038.1 GCA_946481235.1 uncultured Methylobacillus sp.
CTTTCCGCAGCCCATCTATGCTATTGATGTATTGCACCCGCTCTTCGTTCCCTGCGGGAAATGGCGGATAGTTCTTCACCGCACTGACCAAGGATGCCATGTCCTGTAACAATTCTGCCGCCCGATCCAGACTTTTGCCCGCTTCCCTGCCAGCCTGAGCGGCCTGCACAGCGTCGTCCTTGCGATCTGCCAGTATTGCAAAGGTCTCGGCGGATGAGTTGATACTGACGGGTTCCTGTTTTTCGGGCGAACCTTTGCCTTGCGCGCTTACCTCAGCCGATGACTGCTTGCCATCCAGTGCCGCGGATGGGGCAGCACCGAGCGAGGCCAACCCCGCAGGGTACCCCAAGGTTGCCACATTTAATTCGCTGACCATGTCATTCTCCCAATGAAAGACCGGGGCTAGTCGAATCCGACAAACCCCGGCTACCTCATCAGTTATCCATCAACTCGTTCTTAGAAGAGTCTCAGGATACCCTGTGCTGCCTGGGATGCCAACGAGAGAGAAGTGGTACCCAGCTGATTACGCGTTTGCAGCATCAGCATGTTGGCGCCTTCTTCATTCTGGTCAGCCAGCGTCAGGTTGTCCGCGCCTGCCAGCTCGATGTTCACCATTTCGTTAGTGAAATCCAGACGGGCATTGACGATGGACAGGTTGCTCGACAGCTTGGTGGACTGCGCTTCCAGAACGGAGAGTGCAGCGGTGATACCGTTGCTGATCGCGGTCAGATTTTCAGCGATCGAGAAGCCTGCAGCGGTACCATCAGCGGATTGGAACAACGAAATCGTAGCAGCGGAGCCACCATCCACGTTAGCAGCCAGAAGACTGAAACCGCCAGCAGTAGCAGCCAGAGAGCCAATCTGATCCGAGTCCAACAGCATGCTGAACTGCGCATCGAAACCTTGCAATGTCAGCTTGTTGGTGCCAGATTCGTTAAAGATGACGTCCAGACTAACAGCCGTACCACCCAGGAAGTTGGTACCCTTGTACTTGGAGTCTTCAATCAAGTCGTTAATTTCACCGATGATGGTATTGAACTGATCATACAGTGTATCGTAGCTCGTGGAGGAGGCCGTCGATGCCGTCGCAACAATACCGTTGGCGCTTTCGAGCAGCGCCTTGATGCCTTCGATACCGGCATTGGTTGCCTTGATCGCTTGCACTGCTTCCGTCATGCCGTCCTTGCGGTTGGTCAGGTTGTTAGCACGGGTAGTGTGAGCAGCGGCACTAAAGAAGTTGGTCGGATTGTCCAGCGCAGTGTTGACCTTCTTGCCAGTGGCCAGACGCTCTTGCGTACGATCCAGCAGATTGTTGGTAGCTTGCAGCGTGGTCAGGTTGGACCGCATTGCGGCGGTCAGCGTTACAGAGGTATTAGCCATTTCTTGCTCCTAATTCTTAAGAATGAATACGAGAAATTCTTTCCCGCTCACGTGGGCCATCACGCCCACAACTCATTTTCGGCAGTGCTTTCTCGAACTTTAGGGGGGAACGGCAAATTATTCTGAAATTTTTTTAAGGGCCGCTGAATGTCCGATGCGGCGGCGTTTCGGACAGTCAATCAAGGGCCTTGGCGTCATCCAGCAGGCGCCCCATGGCCTTCATTACCTGCCCGGGATTTCGCTGGAGCAGGTCCGCGTAGTTTTGCTTGGCCTCTTCGAAGTCATGCTTGTTTTTGACCGCCTTCTCATAGCAAAGCAATGCCTCTTCGATCTGTCCTTCGATTTCCAGAATCACGCCGAGGTTGTTATAAGGGTGAGGATCGATGGGATCGATGTCGATCGCCTGTCGCAGGTAGCGCTTGGCCTCCTCAAGGTCACCCTTGCCTGCCAGCACCACAGCAAGATTATTGATCGCGCTCAGAAAGTCGGGTTCCAGCTCTAATGCGCGGCGATACGCAGCGATAGCCTCGTCCCCACGCCCCAGCATCCGAAGGGCCTCGCCCAAATCGTTCCAGGCCAGTGCATTTTCCACATCTGCCTCGGTGGCCTGACGCAACCAACGCTCGCCATCGCCCACATCCCCGCGTGCCACGTGCAGCACTCCCATCCCATGCAGAGCCGGAGAGTATTCCGGTACTTGCAGGAGTGCTTCCTGGAATATTGTCTGTGCTGTATCAGTATCACCGCTCATCAGGCAGGTATGCGCCTGTTCTATACGTTTGTTAAGCCTTACTCGCTCTAGAGGATCGATTTTCATGATTGCTCCCGAATCATTGCTCCGTTGCCGCGAAAGCAATTTGTATATTTTTCACCACTTCGTCCCTGGCCTCATGCATGCAATCGAGCAGGTTGGAAAAGTCCCATTCTGCCTTGGCAAGCGCCTCGTCCTGATCCTTGATGATGGTGACCGCATTGTACGCCATGCTTAACAGGCGTGACGAGGTGCCACGGAACAGTAGTGCGCATGGATCATTGATATTGGATGGCGCAAGCGTCATCCAATGAATTTCAATCATTTTATCAAGCACATCAGAAAGCGAACCCTGCGGCTTGGCCACGATGGCTTCGACCCGAGAAATAAAGGTATCGATCCGTTCCATCAGCATCTGCTGCAACTCTTCCATATCCCATTCTTCGGATTGGAAGGTATTCATGACTGCCTCGACAGTCGCATGCTTGTCGCACCCGCCCGTCCAGGTTTTGCTGAAATCCTCCGGGGGCAAAGGGATGGCATGCTCAATCAGGGCACCATCGTTGAGGTTGTATACCTTGGCATCAGGATACATAGAGATACTGTGGCTCATCATGGGCCTTGCGAAAGACAGCACCTTATTTGCATGCACTTCGCCGCCAAAATTTCCGGGCACGATGATGTCGTTAGCCGGCTGGTGGGCGAGAATCTTCTTGAGGTGATCCTCTTCCGGCATCAGGTTCATGTAAACCGTATGCTTTGAGTGATGCTTTTCCTTATCCTTGCTTCCAAGGTCTACGCCGAATAAATAAATATTCTTGAATCCCGCACTCACGGCGTAGTCGATGGCGGTATTGGTAACGGTAGGCTGGCCATTCAAAATAAGTTCGCGAGACACGCCATTGGCATTCAGCACCGCGCCCATCGTATCCGCTGCCTTTACGATCATGCCGTGGCGTTCAAACATGTTGAACACGTCGGGGTACACGGGACTCAGCCCGATGAAGTTCACCCCTTTGAGAAACTCCATGTCGTTGCTGATGGACTTCTGGATGACCTCGGCAATAATGTTTTGCCGCTCCTTTTCCACATGGAAATCCGGCTTGATGCCCATCTTGTGCAAGATGGCCAGCGCGGTGCCGCAACTGAAAATTACCGCGCGATCACCATATTCGCGCAAGAGCGGGATCAGCCCATCCAGGGACGGACCGGAACCGATGACGAATGCAACCGCGTCCTTAGGGATCGTATTGGGTCGCCGATAGATCGGGACCCCCTGTTTGAGATTGCCGAAGGTATGGCGGATGGTGACCAGTTCGTCATCGAAATACCCCATGCCGAAAAACAGCTCCCACATGGTCTCCATGATCGTTTCCCTGATCTTGGCAACCATTGCTGTGTCGTCAACCCCGTAAAACAGAGATGCGCCATGAATGAAGAACTGGGGCAAGCCACCAGTTCTCAACATTGCTCCCGTCAAGGAGCGCGCGATTTTCTCGAGCTCGGATTGCACGATAAAGATCAGGTCGGTCCCCTTTTCCTGCGCAAGCCGTGTCAGTTGGATGTAGTCCTGGAAAAAAGCGGACAAGCGGAAAGCGTCAAGATCGGTTTCGATCACGACCAAGTGTCGAATCTTGTATTCCGCCAGCAGTCGGGGCAGATGCCAGCCGAGGCGACTGCCGAATACGATCAACAGCGGGATTTCTTTCTCGCCAAAGCTGGGATAACGGGTCAACCCACTATTGTCCGGGTAGTGCTTGGCAAAATGCCGTGTCACCCGGTTAGGGTATTCCGCATCCAGCTTGGAGTAATGGAATACCTGATGGCGGCCATGACTCGGACTTTCAACGAATCTGCGTAAATTATGGAATGCCAGAAGTTGCGGACGATCGGACAGGTCGCTGAATTTTTCGATACGCCCCTCCATTTCCAGGATATCCTCGGTGATACTACGGCTCTCGCCATTGGCGTAGCGAACCACAAGATCGCCCTGCTCCGAGATATCCACGCTTGCCGAAGAGGCCTTGTCCAACAGCATTTTGTGCTGCGGCATGTTCAATTCGAAAAACGCGGCGTTCGCTTCGGCCGTGGCGCGCAATTTTTTGAGGTAAGCCTGTTGCAATGGTGTCATAGAATCATCTAAAGGGAACTAATGTGGACTGATGCATGCGGGAGACAAGGTTAGCATCGATGCAACCGCAAGAACAAGTTGAAACAATGAAGGTAATCCAGCTACTTTCTGGTTCATCAGGTCTCCCATGGAATCCATAGCCAGATATCGACCTTCAGACTTTCCTCAGAGAGTAAAACCATCGTCCACGATCAGATTTTGACCGGTAATGTGCCGGGAAGCGTCCGATAGCAGAAATACCAGACAGCCGCTGACATCCTGCGGATCCAGCATGCCCTTCTCGTTACAGTAAGACTTGTAGGCTTCGAGGAATGACTCGGGCTGGCGATCCAGGATACCGCCCGGGCTCAGGCAATTGACCCGTACGCCCTTGCCCTTGAGGTACTGGGCCAGGTAGCGCGAAATATGGAGAATGCCGGACTTGATGGCCGCATACTCCACCGGGTTGGTCATCGCCGTGTCTTTATAGATGTCGAATCGCGGAGCGATGCAGCCATAGATGGAGGCCATATTGACGATATTGCCACCGCCATGCGCAACGAAGTAACGGCTGAAACGCTGGGCCACGAGAAAATAGCCGGCCAGGTGCAGATTGAGGTTTTCGCAGAAATCCGCGTACTCGATGTCTTCGAAACGCCGCCCGTAATTGGCGTTGCGCGGGTAGGCGTTGTTCACCACCGCATCGATCCTGCCGTATTTGCCGTGCAGTGTTTCGATCAGGTCGTCGAGCGAGACCTTGTCGGTGATGTCCACATGCGCGGCCACTGCCCGTCCGGGGTATTCCACGGCGATATTGCCCGCCACTTCCTCGGCTGAAGGCAGATTCACGTCAGCCACGACGGCCACGCCGCCCTGATCCGCCACCGCCCGGCAGAAATTCCGCCCGAGCAGCCCCGCCCCGCCGGTAATGACGATCACTTTGTTATCCAGCACAGTTATTCCTTTTCATTACGATCTTGCAGCAGGCATTCCGCCAGCCTGAAATCCAGCAGCGTGTCGATGTCGACCGCCCGGTCGACCGGAATTTGCACCGCACGCACCCGGCCAGCGAATATGTTATCGGTCCGCATCACGAATTCGGGAGCCGTCACATAGGCCACAGTCGTCATGTCGTAGACGTCTGGCGCGTCCTGCCGCCGCGTCAGCGCGCCATTCACCGGCGGGATGACCAGTTCGACGCAACCGTCGGCGCGCGACTTCACCATGTTGAAATACGGGTTGCGATGAGGCTCGGCGACAGTAATGACAGTGTCCGCTCCGCCCTGCGCAAACTCGTCCAGACAGCGCTCCAGATCTTCTGGCAGGCGCAGCGGCGCCGTGGCCGGCACAACGATCAGCACATCCGGGTAGGCGCCCTCGGTCGTATTCAGGTATTTCAGCGCATGACGCCAAACGCCACGCTCCGGGCTATTGTCCTGGGCCAGCTCCGCGGGGCGCAGGAACGGCACTTCCGCCCCGGCGTCGCGGGCGACGGCGGCGATTTCTGCGGAATCCGTCGACACGATCACCCGCCCGATACGGGGCACCGCGCGGGCCTGCCGGATCGACCATGCAATCAGTGGCACCCCAGCCAGCGGCCGGATATTCTTGCCGGGCAGGCCTTTCGAGCCGCCGCGGGCACAAATGAGCGCAACGATATTCATGGATGTTGCACCTTGGCCACGGTGCCGGCGGCGGAAGACGTACGCGCGGCCTCAATGATACGTAGCACCGCCAGCCCGTCCTCTCCGCTGATCATCGGCGGCGCCCCGGTTTCGACGCACTCCAGGAAGTGCCGCCACTCGGCGAGATAGCTATCGTCGCGCTGTGTCGGACACTCCTCCAGCGCCTGCCAGGCGGTGCCGCCAGGCTCGTAGAGTTCGACTTTCCCTTCCAGCGCATTCCAGCGCAGCGACCCGGACTCGCCGATGGCAGTGCAGTTGCGCACCGTATCGTGACGCACAAAGTCGATGTCCAGCGAGGCCACCAGTGGCCCGCGATCCGTGAGACCGTGGAACCCCAGGATCAGGTGCGCCGTGTCCTCGACATCGATCTCGAGCAGGCTCTGCCGGAGCAAAGCCGCATTGACCCAGTCGACTTCGCCGAAGACCCAGCGCAGGAAGTCGATTTCGTGGCTCAGTTCCAGCAAGGCACCGCCACCCAGCGCGGACTGCGCGGAAACGTTGTGGCGGTAATCGCTGCCGGGGCGCCAGGCAGGCAGGAACTGTCCTACTTCGGCGCGCACCGACAGCACATGCCCGACGCGCCGCTCCTGGATCAACTGCCGGAAACGCTGCAGGGATGGCAGGAAGCGCATGTTGTAGGCCGTCATCAGGACCACATGATGACGGCGGCAGGTGTCGATTAGCTCGGGCACGTCGCCGGCCATGCTGGAGATGGGTTTCTCGACCAGCAGATGCACCCCGGCCGCAGCCAGCGGAATGGCGGACGCGACATGATGGCTGGCCGGATTGGCGATCACCGCCAGCCGCGGCTTGAGCCGCAGGGCGTCGTCCAGGCTGGTCACGCAATAGTCAATGCCAGGTTCGGGGATTTCAGGGCACCCTCGGGACCGCAAAGCGATGATCTCGCAATCCGGCCGTAATTGCTTGATTACATGGGCGTGCCGCTTGCCTATACTGCCCAGGCCCACGATCAGGGCGCGATCCTCCATCAGGACTCGGCTTTCTGGTTGGCAACGGCGTAATCGTCAAGGCGCCCGACATCCAGCCAAGGCTCATGCATGGGATAAACGACAGTGCGTAGCTCGCTCTCCTGCAGCTTGCCAAACAGGGTCGGCATGTCGCAATGCTCGCCCTTGTGCAAATGATCCAGCACGCTCGGATCGAGCGCATAGACACCGGCATTGATATGGCTTTTGATTACCGGCTTTTCCTCGAAGCCGACGATGTCCACGCCGCTCGTGCGCACCACTCCAAAGGGATGCTGCCATTCGTGCAGACGCACTGCCATTGTCGCCATCGCGCCGTGGTGGTGATGGAAGTCCAGCAGTTCACCGTAATGGATATCCGTCAGCACATCGCCGTTGGTGACGATCAGCGGCACGTCCGGCTTCGGCTGCAGTAGTGCCAGCGCCCCGGCGGTGCCGAGCGGAGTATCCTCGCGCAAGTACTCGATGCGGATCTTCCAGCGGCTGCCGTCGCCGAAATACTCTTCAATCATATGACCCAGGTAATGTACCGCCAGCACAAAGCGCTGGAAGCCTTCGGCCCGCGCACGGTCGATGATGTGCTCCAGCATCGGCTTGCCGCCCACCGGCAACATGGGCTTGGGGCAGCTTTCGGTATAAGGCCGCAGCCGCATGCCCTGACCGCCCGCCATAATCACCATGGTATTAGGGCGCTGAACGGGCACCAGCAGTTCATCCCACACATGCAATCCCACTACGCGGCGCTGTCCGTCCACCACGGGGAGTTGGCGCACCTTGTTCGCCTGCATCAGTTGCAGCACCATCTCGCGCTCCAGCTGAGGCGGGACGACTAGCGGTTCGCGATTGACGATGGACTCGACCGGACTTTGCATGCCCAGGCCACGCAGCAGCCCACGGCGGATATCGCCGTCGGTCAATGTGCCGATCAAGCTGCCATCGGCATCGACCACCATGGCGATCTGCAAGGCGGATGCATCCAGGCTCAGGATGGCCTGCTGCAGCGTGGCGTCGGGCGCGAGCAGGGTTTTGCGCCACGGCTCGGGAAGCGCATGCCGGATGTGTTCGCTCATGCGCACACCTGCCGGGTCTCGGGAAATTTCTTCATCTCAGTCATCGCGCAGATCGTAAAAAGTTTTCTTCAGCAGCGTATCCAGCGGATACTCCTGCAGCACCCGCACCACCTTCTCGCTCGCACCGCCCTCGCCGTAGGGATTGCGCACTGTTGCCAGTTGCGCCTGGAACTCCGGGGAATATAGCGTGCGCAGGGCGCCGGCAATGGATTCCCGTTCCGGGGAGCAATCGATCACGCTCTCCGCCTTGAGCCGGCCACGCTGGCGATCGCCGATATTGACCGTGCCCTTATGAAAACTGGGCACCTCGGCTAGGCCGCTGGAGGAGTTGCCTACCACGCCGTCCACCTGGCGGATGCAGGAAAGATAGCGCAACTGCCCCAGCGAAGTATAGGCGCGAGCATGGGGTCGGGCCGCGACGAACTGCTCGATCATGTCTATAAGTATTCTGCCATCGGTATCCGCGTTCGGCATGGTGAAAATCAGGTGCGTGTCTTCCAGTGCGTCGAGCGCCGCCAGCAGTTCGGCCATCTGCGCGCCGGCCGTCGACTCTTCCAGAGTAACCGGATGAAAGGTGACCAGCAAATTTTTAGGACCCAGCTTGAAGTCCAGCGCTGCTTCCAGCGCCGCACGATCCAGCAGCTCCAGCCGCCGAAGATTGTCGATGCCCAGCCCGCCCACGAGGAAGACGCGCTCCGGCGCCTCGCCCAGTTGCACGACACGCCGGCGGTACTCCTCGGCCGCGACGAAATGCAGATGGGACATCTTGGTGATCGAATGGCGGATGGCCTCGTCGATCGCGCCCTCGGTGGTTTCCCCGCCATGCAGGTGCGCCAGCGGCACGCGCGCGACCATCGCAGCGGCGGCGGCGGCGAAGATCTCGAAACGGTCGCCCAGCACCAGCATCAGGTCCGGCTTCAACTGCTCGATGGCCTCGCCGAAGCCCATCAGTCCGAGTCCCATGGATTTAGTGATGCCGGCCGGCGTATCCGAGCTCAGCAGCATTTCCACCTTGCGGTCGATGGCAAAGCCATCCTTCTCGATTTCGCGATAGGTCAGGCCAAACTCGGGAGACAGGTGCATGCCCGTTGCAATGACCTGAAGACGCAGGTCCGGCGATTGACGGATTCCTTCCATGACCCAGCGCAAAAGGCCATAATCAGCCCGGGTTCCGGTCACAACACAGACGGTGCGACTCATAGCTCGACCAGATCATCCTTGGCAAAATCGCGCGTTGCCCTGCGCCCCAACACCTCATCCCAGCGCATGGGAGATATTCCTGTACCAGGCCGCTTGGCTGCGATATTGGATTCCGTAAATACCTCGCCCGCATGTATGTTCCGGCTCGCTACCAGCGACCTGCGCGCGATGGGAATGTTCTTGGATTCGCTTGGACTCGGACGCTTTATGCCGTCCCCAAGAGCAACCTCAATGTTCCGGATTGCCGAGACCAGGGCCGACAGCTCCTGGGGTTCAAGGCTGGCTTTATGATCCGGCCCGGCGAGATTGCGATCCAGAGTGAAGTGCTTTTCGATCACGGTTGCTCCAAGCGCAACGGCTGCAATCGAAACTTCGATCCCAAGCGTGTGGTCGGAATATCCGACCTCCACTCCAAACGCATCCTTGATCGTCAGCATGGCTCGCAGATTGACATCGCTCATCGGCGTCGGATATTCAGTATTGCAATGCAGCACTGTGATTTGTTCGCGTGCGGTTCCGGCGGCCTCCAGCACTTCGAGCGCCATCCCGATTTCGCCAAGCTCCGCCATGCCGGTAGAAAGTATCACCGGCATTCCGTATTTTCCAACATGGCGCAAGTAAGGCAGGTTGGTTATTTCCCCGGACGGAATCTTGAAGCGATCCAGGCCAAGTTCAGCCAGCATATCAACGCTTTCCTCGTCGAAACCGGTGGAAAAAAAACCGATGCCCCGCGTCCGGCAATAATCGATCAGTTCGAGGTGCATTTCGCGCGTCAGTTCCAGCTTGCTCAGCATTGCATGCTGGGTCTCTTCCGCGCCAGTGGCACTGCTTTGGTACTCGGCTTTCCGTGCGCCGGCAGTGACCAGCCGACTGGCCGTGAACGTCTGAAACTTGACCAGATCGGCGCCAGCGTCGGCCGCCACGTTAATCAGCCGGCGCGCCATGGACATGTCGCCGTTATGGTTGACGCCAGCTTCCGCGATGATCAATGTTCTCATTTCGAATATCCCGCCGATGCATCCTGAACAAAGGCCTGCAGATCGGCAATCACTTTCTCGCCCATTTTGACCATGCAGCGCTCGCCGATCCTGAGACCCTGGCGCACGCAGGCATTGCTTCCGACAAAGCTGCCCGCTCCGACCCATACGTCGCCATTCAGGATCGCCGCGGTCGAGATATGACAATGATCGCCGACTACGACATCGTGCTCGATCAGCGCCTGGCTATTGACGATGCAATTGCTGCCGATGCTGGCGCCGGCATTCACCACCGCGCCATGCATGACTACGGTTCCCTCGCCCAGGCTTGCGTGCCGGGACACATAGGCACGCGGCGAAATTATGCAAGGCAGCTGGAAACCGCATTCCTTGAGCATCTGGAACATACGGATACGCAAATCAGGCGACTTGACCTGCCCCGAAACCACGAGCGCGCGGGCATATGTCCCGGCCAAGGAAGGCAAATCGCCATCCGTCCCAAGTACGGGATAGCCGAGCACGCGATTGCCGACCTCATGGGCCAACCCAACCAGGCCGGCTATGACAAAGCGGTCTTCCTGTTCGATCACATCGATGCAGGCGCGTGCATGCCCTCCCGCACCGACCAATAGTATCGAGTCTTTTTGCATGTGCTCCTTCAGGCGCTGCCCACTGTCACACTGCTAGGAAGGTTGATTATGCGCTTTTCCAGAGACTCCGAGACAGGAAGCGGCATGCTCGGGCAGGCGCGATATGGCGGGAGGTTGTGCATAAGCATCCATACCGGGCGTGTCATCAATCCGGCATCGTTGGTGGCTTGCAGCAGTGCGTCGCGCAGGTCGGCGGCGGACTCCTCCAACAGCAAGGTCTGCAACCAGTAATTGCTGCGGCAGCCCTCCGGTTCGACGAGGACGCGGGCTTCGGGGATGCCGGCGAATGCTGTGTGATAACGCTCGTACAGCTGCCGTTTGGCCTCCACGAAACCCGCCAACTGCTCCAGCTGCGCGCAGCCCAACGCGGCATTGATGTTGGGCAGGCGGTAGTTGTAGCCGATTTCGTCGTGAACGTAGGCCCAGCGATGCGGCAGCTTGGCCGTGGTGGTCAGATGCTTGGCATGCTTCGCCAACTCGGGGTCGTCGGTCAGGATGGCGCCACCACCACCCGTGGTGATCACCTTGTTGCCGTTGAAGCTGAGCACGCCCATGCGCCCGAAGGTGCCGGCATGTTTGCCATGGACCGTGCTGCCGAGGGATTCGGTCGCGTCCTCGACCACTTCGAGACGGAAATCGCGGGCCAGCGCCAGCACGCCCTCGATATCCACCGGGTGCCCGAACGCATGCATAGGAATGATGGCGCGAATGACGCGACCGGTGGCCAGGTTGACGCAGTTCCCGTCGCGCAACTCCGTGGTGGCGCGCAGGTAGTCGCGCAAGGCCTGCGGGTCCAGGCCCAGTGTGCGTTCTTCGCTGTCCACGAAATGCGGGGTCGCCCCGCAATACGCCACGGCATTTGCAGTTGCCACGAAAGTCAGCGCAGGCATCAGCACTTCGTCCTCCGCCTGCACGCCCGCCAGTTGTAGCGCCACATGCAGGGCAGCCGTGCCATTGACTACGGCTACTGCGTGGCGGGCGCCGGTAAAGGCGGCGAGATCGGCCTCGAAACGGTCGACGTAGCGGCCCACCGAGGAAACGAAGGTGGAATCCAGGCAATCCTTTAGATAAATCCATTCATTTCCTGCAAAGCGGGGTTCGTGCAGGACGGCGTTGCCCTCGCCCACCACGCTGCGGATGGCCTGGACAATCCGTCCGACGGCGGCTGATGGCGTGCCGACGGTACTCACAGGTTGTAGATGTCCGCTTTGTAGGCCCCCAGATGGGACGGCTCGCGGAACCATGCCACGGTCTCGGCGATGCCGCGCCGGAAACCGTCCACCCCGCCGTAGCTGGGCTGCCAGTCCAGCAACCGCCCAGCTTTCTCATTGGCGGCCCATAACCGATCGACCTCGCTCTTCTCGGGTCGCAGGCGCTGCTCGTCTGTGACGATCTCGATCTCGACACCCATAACTTCTGCGATCACCTTGGCGGTATCGCCGATGGAAATTTCGTAATTGCTGCCGATGTTGATCACCTCGCCCACGCCCCGATCGGAAACCAGCGCCGCAAGAAAACCGCCGACCGTATCTGCCACGTAATTGAAATCGCGCGTGGGATGAACTGCGCCCAGCTTGATCTGGCGTTTGCCGCTGGCAATCTGGGTGATGACGGTGGGGATCACTGCACGCGCCGACTGGCGCGGCCCGTAAGTATTGAACGGGCGGATGACGGTAACCGGCGTGCCAAACGCGCAATGGAACGACAAGGCGATCTGGTCCGCGCCGATCTTGCTGGCGGAATACGGCGACTGCCCCTGCAGCGGATGCTCCTCGGTAATCGGCACGAAGCGGGCGGTGCCGTACACCTCGCTGGTCGAGGTGTGGATGACCTGGGCCACGTCCAGCTCACGGGCCGCCTGGACGATATTCAGCGTGCCCTTGATGTTGGTGTCGACATAGGTGTCGGGCGAATGATACGAATAGGGAATCGCGATCAGCGCGGCGAGGTGCAAGACCGCATCGCACCCCTGCATCGCCGTCTTGACACCGTGCGGATCACGAACATCGCCGGCAAACACGTCGAACTTGCCGGCCACGTCGGGCGCACAGCTGTCCAGCCAACCCCAGGAATTAAACGAGTTGTACTGGACAAACGCCCTGACGTCATACCCCTTACGGACCAGTGCTTCCGTGAGATGCGAGCCGATGAAACCGTCGGCGCCGGTGACAAGGATTTTTTTCACTTCTTGAGTCAGCTACGGCTTATAGCAGGTTGAACAGGTTCAGTTGGCTGGCATTGATAAAGGCTCGCTGAGTCGCCTCCAGCGTTGTTTGCAGCAATTGCAATTGCACGCCCGCGGTTAGCATATCCACCGACTCGATACGGTCCAGTTCGTCCTCGTACTGCAGCTTGTATTGGGTCTCGGTATTCTTGGCGGTATCCAGCTGCTGGAAACGGACGGCCACATGGTCGCTGATCTGCTCCACCTTGCTCAACGCGTTTTCCAAGCCGCTGATGGCGGTATCGGCGGCCGCGTCGAAGGCCGCACCGGTCAGCGCAGGATTCTGCAGATCGGTAATGAACTGGCTGATCACTGCGAACGGATCGTTGGCCGTGCCCACGCTGAAGACCTCCTGGCCCGAGTCGCTCA
>CAMLME010000039.1 GCA_946481235.1 uncultured Methylobacillus sp.
AACGCTTCTTCGACAAGACCATCGTCATCAAGTATGGCGGCAACGCGATGACCGATCCCAAGCTGCAGGATTGCTTCGCGCGCGATGTGGTACTGCTCAAGCTGGTCGGCATGAACCCGGTGGTAGTGCATGGCGGCGGTCCGCAGATCAATGAACTGCTCGACAAACTCGGCAAGAAGGGCGAGTTCATCCAGGGCATGCGCGTCACCGACGCCGAAACCATGGACGTGGTGGAAATGGTGTTGGGCGGCGCGGTCAACAAGGACATCGTCAACCTCATCAACCGTCACGGCGGCAAGGCCGTCGGTCTCACCGGGCAGGATGGGGCGTTCATCCGCGCGACCAAGCTGCTGATGGAAAACAAGGATGTGCCGGGCGAATACATCGACATCGGCATGGTGGGCGACATCACTTCCATCGATCCCAGCATCATCCAGTTCCTGGATACCGGCGACTTCATTCCGGTGATCGCACCTATCGGCGTCGGCCCGGAAGGCGAAACCTACAACATCAACGCCGACGTGGTTGCCGGCAAGCTGGCCGAAATCCTCGGCGCGGAGAAACTCATCCTGCTGACCAACACCCCCGGGGTGCTCGACAAGCAGGGCACCCTGCTGACCGGTCTGACACCCAAGAACATCGACGAGATGGTGGCCGACGGCACGCTCTCCGGTGGCATGCTGCCCAAGATCAGCTCGGCGCTGGATGCCGCCCGCAGCGGCGTGAAGTCCGTGCACATCATCGACGGCCGCGTGGAGCATGCGCTGCTGCTGGAAGTGCTGACCGATGAAGGTGTCGGCACCTTGATTCGCGCCAAGTAACATGGCCATATCGGCTCGTGCGAAATAAGCATCATGAAGACGCACGGCGTGTCTGGATTTTCGATCTCGATGACACGCTGCACGATGCCAGCGCGCACATCTTTCCGCATATCAACCGCAGCATGACGCAATATCTGATGACGCATCTCGATCTGTGCGAAGAGGCTGCTTGTGCGATGCGCCGCGATTACTGGCATCGCTACGGCGCCACGTTGCACGGCCTGATTCGTCACCATGGCACCGATCCGCACCATTTTCTGCACCATACGCACCAGTTTCCGAACCTGACAACCATGGTTTTGAGGGCACGCGGCTTGCGTACCGCGCTGTTGCGCCTCAAGGGGCGCAAGGTCGTGTTCACCAACGCGCCCATGGCCTACGCCGAACAAGTACTGCACCTGCTCGGCATCCGCGACCTGTTCCAATCGGTGTTCAGTATCGAATCCTCACGCTTTCACCCCAAGCCGGCCAAGCAGGGATTCCTGCGCATCCTTAAGGCATTGCGCATCCCGGCCACGCGTTGCGTGATGGTGGAAGACAGCCTCCCCGCGTTGCGAACCGCCAAGGGGCTGGGCATGAAAACCGTTTACGTAAACCCGAACTCCAGGCGGCCGAGCTTCGTCGACGCGCGCATCGGCACGATCCTGGCACTCCCGCAAACTCACTTCTGAGGACCATCATGGCTATCAAACCCGGCGAACGAAAACAACAAATCCTGGAAACTCTTGCCAAGATGCTGGAAACGCCCAAGCGCGAGAAAATTACCACGGCAAGCCTCGCCGCCAAGCTTGATGTGTCCGAAGCTGCGCTTTACCGCCACTTCGCCGGCAAGGCGCAGATGTTCGAAGGGCTCATCGAGTTCATCGAGCAGAGCCTGTTCGGCCTCGTCAACAAGATCACCACTGAAGAGCAGGAAGGCCTCAAGCAGGTACGGCGCATCATCACCGTAATGCTGCTGTTCGCGGAAAAGAATCCGGGCATGACCCGCGTGCTCATCGGCGACGCCCTGGTGAATGAAGACGACCGCTTGCAAGTCCGCATCAACCAGCTTTTCGACCGCGTGGAATCGACGCTCAAGCAAAGCCTGCGCATTGCCGAGACGCAAACCGGCCGCAAGCTGAATCCCGAAGCCCAGGCCAACCTGCTGATCTGCTTCGTCATCGGCCGCTGGCAGCAATACGCCAAGAGCGGTTTCAAACGCAAGCCGATGGAGTTCGTGCAGGAACAGTTGACGCTGCTGTATGGGCTGGAAGAGTAACTGACTGGTAACAGCAAACAGATGCTGCCTCATCTTGCTTCGTTAGTCGCCGGACTGCTGGTCTGCACGACGGCTATCGCCGATTTGCCGCGCGAGGCCGAAATCTCCGTTTCCGGCGTATTGCTCGATGATGCGGCCAGCGCCAGAACACCCTTAGGCACGCCCCCGTACCTGGACGATCCGGAGAGCGATCAGCCCAAGGTGTACCTCTGCAACGCGGACAAATCCGAAAAACTGACGCTGGTTTATTACGAAGGCGATACTGCCAACATCATTAGCGAATTCCGTGTAGAAAACGTCGTAACGCGCTATGTCGATTGCCTGCAGCCTCCAGTCAGCATCGACCACTTCGTCACTGGCAAAGGCATCCACCTCGGCATGACACGACATGAGATTGCCCACATCCTGGGAAATCACTACACAGAACACAACCAACTGGACGAAACCGTCATCAGCTACCGCATCGATGACGGAAAAGAATCCGACTTCCTGCTACGCCACAGCTCTCCGGCCTATTTCGGCCAATATCACTTCCAGGAAAACCGGCTGGTCAAATTCAGCTTTGGCCTGGAATATCCGTAAGTCTTTTCACGGAAGCGCTGGAATATCAAAGCAGTCCCCGTTCCGCAAAAGACAACGCCGCATTTCCCGCGATCACAAAATGATCCAGAACCCGCACATCCACTAACGCCAACGCATCCTTCAACGCCTTCGTCAGCAACTCATCCGCCCGGCTTGGCTCTGCCACCCCCGAAGGGTGGTTATGCGCGAAAATCACCGCCGCCGAGTTGTGATGCAAGGCACGCTTCACGACTTCTCGCGGATAGACGCTGGTCTGTGTCAACGTTCCGGCAAATAGCTCCTCTTGCGCCATCACGCGATTCTGCGCATCCAGAAACAGCACCACGAACACCTCGCGCGTCATGCCACCCAGTTTCAGGCACAGATAATCCCGCACCTGCTGCGGCGAGGTCAGTGCATCGCGCTGCCGCATCTGCTCGCTCAACGCGCGCCGCGCCATTTCAAAAATGGCCTGAACCTGCACGTATTTGCTATCGCCCATGCCATGCACAGCGGTCAGCGCATCGCGTGTGGCGTAGAAAATACCATTCAGGCTGCCGAACTGCGTGAGAAGATCGCGCGCCAGGTCGACGGCACTCTTGCCGACAACACCGACGCGCAGGAAGATCGCCAGCAGTTCGGCATCAGACAAGGCCTGCGAGCCCTGGCTCAACAGTTTTTCGCGTGGACGCTCGCCCTCGGGCCAGTCGGTGATCGCCATAGCCTTCCCCCTTCTTTTTATTTTGTTTTAAGCCATTGGATTTCGCGTGCCGTCGTTGCACCGATCGATGTTTCCGACAGATTCTGCGGAATTTCTGCCCGGGATGCGGAAACCGCCATGCGGCCCGCCATCAATTCTGCGGATTGCTGCGGATACCGAGGCTCTTGGTCAGGCTCGGCGAACCCGTCAGGGAAGAGCGGCTGGTTGCTCGCCGGATCGTATTTGTCCGTAGCACCTACGGTATGCAGCAATTCGTGAGCAATAATCACCATGTTCTGCTCATCCGCTGCCGTATCGCCGTATAGATTGACGAGCCCGACCCGGCCCTTGCTCAAGGCAGTAGAGTGCGAGAGCGCTTTGACTTTGTCGGGGTCGTGATAAAGCAGGTAGAGCCGGATTTTCGGTTTTACCCGCATTTCCGGGCTATGGCGCCACGACCACCAGCGGAATTGTAAACTCCACCAAACCGCCTGCAGGGTCGATGCCGATCTGGGGGGCATTGGAGGATGGCTGTTAACGCTCGCACCCAGCTGGATTTCGAAAGGATGGTACTGCGTCAGGCCATAGCGCTGCGCTTCCGCAGCAAAGTATTCCGTTAGCGGATCGAACTGCTCAGGAGTCAGCGTTTCGATGTAGCTGGCAACCGCGGGGCTGTCATCGCTATTGACCGGATACAAGGCGACATAAAAATTATCTCCCCAGTCCAGGTCGCGTTCGCTCAGCCAGGCTTGCTGGGCCACGGTAGCAAGTACGAACAGGAGAATCGCAATCCGCAATTTTCGCCACAT
This sequence comes from uncultured Methylobacillus sp., assembly GCA_946481235.1. The sequence goes on from CAMLME010000039.1 coordinate 4,150, forward strand.
TTTCCGACCTCGTTATTATTGTTGATGCATCATACCCAGCCTGCGGCTGCGAGCCAATCGGTCATCGCCTTTGGCCCCCCGTTCGTATAGAATTGAATCAATCAGTTACCAATAAAAATCATGGCGCTCTCATCCATCAAACGCATTCTGGTCGGCATTACCGGCGGCATCGCGGCTTACAAGGCAGCCGAGCTGGTTCGCCTGCTGGTCAGGCAAGGTATCGACGTGCAAGTAGTGATGACGCAAGCCGCCTGCCATTTCATCACCCCCGTTACATTGCAGGCCCTTTCCGGCAAACCGGTATTCACCGACCTGTGGGACGACCGCATCGACAACGGCATGGCGCACATCGAATTCTCGCGCGATGCCGACGCCATTCTGATCGCTCCCGCCAGTGCGGATTTTCTTGCCAAGATCACGCACGGCATGGCCGACGACCTGCTTTCGAATATCTGTCTGGCGCGCTCCTGTCCACTGATGGTCGCGCCGGCAATGAATGTGCAGATGTGGGAAAACCCGGCCACCAGACGCAACATTGCGCAATTGAAGCGAGACGGTGTGATCGTTCTGGGCCCCGATAGCGGCGATCAGGCCTGCGGCGATACCGGCATGGGACGCATGCTGGAACCGGAAACGCTGCTCGAAGCCATCGATGCCAGCCAGCAGCCCAAGCTGCTCATCGGCAAGAAAATCCTGATCACGGCCGGCCCGACCTTCGAAGCCATCGACGCAGTACGTGGCATCACCAACCTCAGCTCCGGCAAGATGGGCTATGCCATTGCCCGTGCCGCCATCGAAATGGGCGCCGAGGTCACGCTGGTAAGCGGACAAACTTCCTTGAAGCCGCCGCATGGCGCCAACCAAATCAAGGTCACCACCACTCAGCAGATGCTGAACGCCGTGATGGATAACCTGAAGGATCAGGACATTTTCATCGGCGTCGCGGCCGTGGCCGACTACTATGTGCTCAACCCAAGCGAGCAGAAAATCAAGAAGGACGCCCATATCCTGACACTGGAGCTGGCGCCCAACCCGGATATCCTGGCGAATGTCGTCAATCTCCCGGATCCACCTTTTTGCGTGGGCTTCGCTGCAGAAAGCGAAAATCTCTACGAGTTCGCCGAGCACAAGAGGCGGCGCAAGAATTTACCGCTGCTCGCCGCGAACCTGATCCAGGATGCGTTCGGCGGCGATGACAGCGAACTCGTACTGCTGGACGACAAGGGTGCGCATCCGCTGCCGCGTGCCTCGAAGCTGACGCTTGCGCGACAATTATTGAAACATGTAGCCGGTATGCTGCAGGATCATAAACCGGCCACGCTCAAACCCATCACGGAAAAGTCATGACCATCAAAGTCGATCTCAAGCTGCTCGATCCCCGCCTGCATACCCATCTGCCCGCCTATGCCTCGCCCGGTTCCGCTGGCCTGGACCTGCGCGCCTGCATCGAGCACGTCATGACGCTTCATCCCGGCGAAACCGAACTGATCCCGACCGGCATGGCGATCCATATCGGCGATCCCGCTTATGCGGCGATGATACTTCCGCGCTCCGGGCTGGGACACAAACACGGTATCGTACTCGGCAACCTGGTCGGCCTGATCGATTCGGATTATCAGGGCCAGCTATTCATTTCATGCTGGAACCGCGGCCGCACGCCCTTCATGCTGAGCCCGATGGAGCGCATCGCTCAGCTTGTCATCGTGCCGGTCATGCATGCCGACTTCAACGTGGTCGAGGAATTCCCTGTCAGCGAGCGTGGTGAAGGCGGCTTCGGCAGCACAGGCAAGCATTGATTTTCCTTGAATCTTTCCATGCTTTTATGGTATAAAAGCGGTTTTTCGAAATTCGGAGACATCCATGGCACGCGTCTGTCAGGTAACCGGCAAAAAGCCGATGGTGGGCAACAACGTTTCCCACGCCAACAACAAGACCAAGCGCCGCTTCCTGCCGAACCTGCAAAATCGCAAGTTCTGGGTTGAAAGCGAAAACCGCTGGGTCAGCATGCGCATCACTAACGCCGCGCTGCGCACCATCGACAAGAACGGCATTGATGCAGTTCTGGCCGAGATGCGCGCCAACGGCGAAAAGATCTAACAGGAGCTTATCATGCGTGAAAAGATCAAGCTGGAATCCAGCGCTGGTACCGGTCACTTCTACACCACGACCAAGAACAAGCGCACCATGCCGGAAAAGATGGAAATCAAGAAGTTCGATCCGGTTGTCCGCAAGCACGTGATGTACAAGGAAACCAAGCTGAAGTAAAACTTCAGTCGGTGCCACAAAAAAACCCGCTATATGCGGGTTTTTTGTTTTCTGGCTACGCCGATTAATTCTTCAAGGCGCCGCTCACGATGCGAACATCGCGTTGCGGATAAGGAATAGCCACGCCGTGCTTCTGGAATGCATGCCAGATTTCGAGATAAAGAGAGGATTTCAGGCTGGCCGACCCTTCTTCGGGATCGGGGATCCACAACACCAGCTGCAGGTCGATGCCATTTTCACCGAACCCCAGGATCTGCGTTTCCGGAGGCGGATCCTTCAACACCCGCGGATGCTGGCTTGCAACATCGCGCATCAGCGTCATGGCGTCTTCCAGACTGCTTTCATAGCTGATCTGGATCGGTAAATTAATGCGTGCCTTCCGGTCGGTAAAGGAATGATTGATGACCGCCGAGCCGATCAGCGTTTCATTCGGAATGACGACCTCGGTTCCGTCAAGCTTGCGCAATACCAGATAGCGCGAACGTATCTGGCTGACGACACCGTAATGGCCGTCTATCGTCATCACATCACCTAGATGCACCGATTCATCGAGCAGGATTATGAAGCCGCTGACGTAATTGCTTGCAATCTTCTGCAAGCCGAATCCCAGCCCGACTCCGAGAGCGCCACCGAAAACCGACAAAAGGGTGATGTCGAACCCGACGGCAGATAACGCCGCCAGCACGCCAACCAATGTCAATGTCACACGCAACAGCTTGGTCACCACGACCCTGAGATTCATGTTGATCCGCTCGGCACGCATTACGCGGTTCTCCAGCAGGCGGCTCAACCACAGCGCAATCACTACAGTGACTGCGACCGTCACCAGGGACTGAACAATCAGCAACAGACTAAATCGTACTTTCCCCACGCTGAAGCTGATCTCATCCAGGGCCCTCAGGATTTCGGGCAGGAAACCGACCAGATGCAGCGCAACCAGCAGCCAGACCACGCCCGAGATCGCATTTTCCGTGGTTTTAAGCCATGCGCTCGGAGAAAAGATGTAGCGCAGCGTATAGACAGCCAGACGCACCAGCGCCATCGCGACGAGCAGCGTGCTGGCCAGCGTCAGGAGGCTGGTGTGCTGCCAATGCTGCAGGATAAGTTTCCCGAGATAAACAAAAGCCAGCGTCGTCAGCGGGAACAGCATGCGCTTCAGGCCGCCGACGCCCACCTTCCAGGTCTCCGGCGCCTTCTGCATCAGGTTACGGTGCAGCAGCTTGTTAAGCGCCCATGCCAGCAGCAAACTAGCTCCCACAATCGCCAGCTGCCAATAAGCAGCTTCGCTGCCGAGATCCGTGGCTACTTCAGCCCAAAGTTCACGCATGCTTTTCCGATCAGATCAGGAACAGGGTGGCCAAGCCGAGAAAAATAAAGAATCCGCCGCTATCCGTTACCGCGGTGATCATGACACTGGAACCCACAGCAGGGTCCCGTCCAAGCCTGGTCATCACCAGGGGTATACCTACCCCCATTACCGCGGCCAGCAACAAATTGAGCGTCATTGCGGCGGTCATGACCAAACCTAGCGCTGCGTTATGATAAAGCGCAAATGCTGCCAAGCCGAGCACGCTCCCCCAAACCAGGCCATTCAGCAGACCGACGCCAATTTCCTTCATGAACAGGTTTTTCATGTTATGCGTGCTGATCTGCCCCAAGGCGAGGCCACGCACGATCATAGTGGTCGTTTGATTGCCCGAATTGCCACCAATGCCTGCCACAATAGGCATCAAAGCTGCCAATGCCACGATTTTTTCAATGGATCCTTCAAACAACCCGATCACGCGCGAGGCGATAAAGGCGGTTATCAGGTTGATCGCCAACCATGTCCAGCGGTTTTGCAGGGACTTCCAGACCGAGGCGAAAATATCCTCTTCCTCGCGCAAACCGGCCAGCGATAACACTTCGCTTTCCGATTCTTCACGAATAAAGTCCATCACCGCATCCACAGTCAAACGACCGACCAGCTTGTTGTTATCATCAACGACTGGTGCAGTCACGAGGTCATAGCGTTCGAATGCCTGAGATGCGTCGCTCGCCTCTTCTTCCGGATGAAAAACCACCGCATCGTCCGCCATGACCTCTTCAACGCTGGCTTCCGGATCATTGACTACCAACCGCTTGAGGGGTAACACGCCGCGCAACCGGCTTTCGCGATCCACGACGAATAACTTATCGGTATGATCCGGCAGCTTTCCGATACGGCGCAGGTAACGCAGCACGACCTCAAGCGTAATGTCCTCGCGTATCGTAACGATATCGAAGTCCATCAGCGCGCCTACCGAATACTCCGGATAAGACATCGCAGATTGCAGGCGCTGGCGGTTCTGGAAGTCCAACGTAACCAGCAACTCCTGCAGCACGTCTTGCGGCAGATCGGGCGCGAGGTCGGCGATCTCGTCCGTATCCAGCTGTTCGGCAGCGGCCAGCAGTTCGTCGCTGTCCATGTCCGCAATAAGCGTCTGCCGTACTGCATCCGATACTTCGAGCAGGATTTCGCCGTCACGCTCGGCCTTGACCAGATCCCAGACTTGCAAGCGCTCTTCAATAGGTAGCGCTTCCAGGATGTAAGCAACGTCGGCCGGATGCAATTCATCCAGCTTTTTCTGCAACTCGGCAAGATTCTGCTTGTGAACCAGCAGCTCGACGAGCGAGTGTTTTGGCATGTCCTGCTTATGGACGAGCTCTTCCACCAACCGGTGCTTGTTCAGCAGGTTGATGACCTGTTGCAGACTTTGCTGCAAACTTTCTTTGGATTGTTCGTTCTCAGCCATAAATACAGCGCCATATCCCGGCAAAACATCATTTTAAGAAATTACCGTGTTTAGCGGCGATCGCGGGTAAAATTTTCTTCAAACCTTCTTTTTACTCGCCAAGATGAATCCTGACCTGACTTTGTACGGCACCGAGTGCTGTCATTTGTGCGATGATGCACAAGCCCTCCTGAAGCAGGCAAGCCTGCAGTGGTGCAACGTGGATATTGCCGAGGATGATGCACTTCTGGAGCGCTACGGCATACGTATTCCAGTCCTGTTACGTAATGATAACGGCAACGAGCTCAGCTGGCCGTTCAAATACGAAGATGTCTTACGGTTTATCAGTTCCGAGGCAACCACTTCACCTCATCCCCTACGTTGATCATCAGTGCCTGGGCAGCATGACCACAGTTCACCGCAATCTCCACCAGACCGATGCTGTTTGGATACCAGAACGACTCCCCTTCAGCCACATCCGCAAAAACCCGCGCATACCGCAATGAGTGTCTGCCAACCCGTAGGACATTAGAACTATTTGCGGCAGCCGCAGGAATTCCAGTCATGGCGTTGCCATAGTGATCGATATATATCACTTCCAGTAACTCAGTAGAGTCGAACATGACATTCAACCTGGTGATAGGCATTAATGCATCCGCCCACCACTCCCTTTTTTCCAGCATCGCAGCGATAGGGGCGAACAGATCGCGACCATGAAAGGAGTTCGAGATATCGGAGCTGGACCAGCAAATTTGCCAGATTCGAGAATCACGCGCGCGGCTTAGCACAACCGACAACAAGCCATTATCGGGCCCAACATACCAACGGCCATCTGCAAACACAACCAACGGCTGACGCGCACTTCCCACGCCCGGATCAACTATCGCCATTGTCACTAAGGACTCAGGAATTCGTTCATGGAAGGCAGCCAACAGGTGAGCGCCTGCGTGCACATCGAAATTTGGCACTTCATGCAGAAGATCAATGACATACGCATCTGGCGCATGGGTGGCTAGCGCAAGTCTAATCTGTCCAACATAGACATCTGCGCTGCCAAAATCCGTGAACAGAAGAATCATGTCGCCACCTTGTTAAAAACAAAAAAGCCAGTCAAAAGACTGGCTTTTTTGATCTATCGCTTGGGAGATTACTCCGCAGCCACAGCCTCAGCTGCGACGTCCGGGCGATCAACCAGTTCGACCAGCGCCATCGGTGCATTGTCACCGTGACGGAAACCGCACTTCAGAATACGCAGGTAACCGCCATTGCGCGTTTGATAGCGCGGGCCGAGTTCGTCGAACAGCTTGACGACGATGTCGCGGTCGCGCAGGCGGTCGAATGCCAGGCGGCGGTTAGCCACGGTAGCCTTCTTACCCAGCGTGATCAGCGGTTCAGCGACCTTGCGCAACTCCTTGGCCTTGGGCAATGTCGTCTTGATGATCTCATGACGCAACAGCGAGTTAGCCATGTTGCGCAGCATCGCTTTACGATGGCTGCTGGTACGGTTCAGTTTACGATTGCTTACGCGATGACGCATGGTATTACCCTCACACTCTTTCCAGGCCAACCGGCGGCCAGTTTTCCAGTTTCATACCCAACGTCAGACCCTTGGAAGCCAGAACGTCCTTGATTTCGTTCAGCGACTTGCGACCCAGGTTAGGTGCCTTCAACAATTCGTTCTCGGTGCGCTGAATCAGATCACCGATGTAATAGATGTTTTCCGCTTTCAGGCAATTGGCCGAGCGAACGGTTAATTCCAGATCATCGACCGGACGCAGCAAAGTAGGATCGACTTGCGGCGTATGCTTTACTTCGATTTCAGCAGGCGCGCCTTCCAGGTCGGCAAACACTGCCAACTGACCCATCAGGATGCGTGCCGCATCGCGAATTGCTTGTTCAGGATCGATAACACCATTGGTTTCAACGTCCATGACCAGTTTGTCCAGGTCGGTACGCTGTTCGACACGTGCACTTTCCACGTGATAGCTGACCTTGGTGATCGGGCTGAACAGTGCATCTACCATGATGAAACCGATTGCGTGATCTTCATCCGCAGCCTTCTGGCGTGCAGGAACGGGTTGATAACCACGACCCATTTCGATCTTGGCCTGCAGGTTCAGCTTGCCGCCCTTGGTCAGGTGAGCGATCACATGACCAGGATTGACGATCTCGGCATCGTGCCCGGTATCGAAATCACCGGCTGTAACCACGCCTTCTTCAGACTTGTTCAGGGTCAGTACCACTTCACTCTTGCTATGCAGCTTAAGTGCAACACCCTTCAGGTTCAGAAGGATATCGACCACGTCTTCCTGCACGCCTTCGATCGTGGAATACTCATGCACCACGCCGTCGATCTGCACTTCGGTAATGGCAAAGCCGGGAATCGAAGACAGCAATACACGACGCAGGGCATTACCCAGCGTATAGCCAAAGCCACGTTCCATCGGCTCCAGCGTCACCCGTGCACGCACAGGTGAGATCACCTCGACGTCAACGACGCGCGGCTTCAAATATTCAGTCGGACTGTTTTGCATGGCTTAATCCTTACGGTCCTCGCTATTACTTGGAGTAGAGTTCGACCACCAAGTGCTCATTGATGGTGGACGGCAGCTCATCGCGCTGCGGCTTGGCCTTGAAGGTACCCTTCAGCGCCTTCACATCCACTTCCAGCCACTCGGGGAAACCGCGCTGCTCAGCAGCAGCAAGGGCACCCGTGATGCGCAATTGCTGCTTGGAGCGATCAGCGACTTCAATAACATCACCCGGCTTGACCTGGTAAGAAGGAATATTGACGCGCTTGCCGTTAACCTTAATGCTGTTGTGACGCACGATTTGGCGAGCTTCGGTACGTGAAGCGCCGAGGCCCATGCGGTAGGCCACGTTGTCCAGACGGCATTCCAGCAATTGCAGCAGGTTTTCACCGGTAATGCCCTTTTGGCGATCAGCAGCAGCGTAATAACCGCGGAACTGGCCTTCCAGAATGCCGTAAATACGACGAACCTTCTGCTTTTCACGCAGCTGGACACCATAATCGGACAGACGGGGCGCACGCTTCTGGCCATGCTGACCAGGAGGGAAGTTACGCTTTTCAATAGCACACTTGTCGGTGAAGCACTTCTCTCCCTTGAGGAAGAGCTTTTCGCCTTCACGGCGGCACTGACGACACTTGGGATCGAGATTTCTAGCCAAGGTATATCTCCTTCTTAGATCCGGCGCTTTTTGGGCGGACGGCAACCGTTATGCGGAACCGGCGTTACATCGGTAATGCTGGTGATCTTGAAGCCAACAGCATTCAGCGCACGCACGGAAGACTCGCGACCCGGGCCTGGGCCCTTGATGCGCACTTCCAGATTCTTGACGCCACACTCTTGAGCTGCTTTGCCGGCAGCTTCAGCAGCGACCTGTGCCGCAAATGGGGTACTCTTGCGAGAGCCCTTGAAGCCAGCGCCACCCGAAGTTGCCCACGACAAGGCGTTACCTTGACGGTCGGTAATGGTAATGATGGTGTTATTGAATGAAGCATGCACGTGGGCAATACCCTCGGCAATATTCTTCTTAACTTTCTTGCGTACGCGTACGTTAGCTTTAGCCATGTCGCATTATTCCTTACTTGGATGCCTTGATCGGCTTGATCGGACCCTTGCGCGTCCGAGCGTTAGTTTTGGTGCGCTGACCACGAACCGGCAGACCACGACGATGACGCACGCCACGGTAGCAACCAAGATCCATCAAACGCTTGATGTTCATCGACACTTCACGGCGCAGGTCACCTTCGACCTTCAGCTTGGCGATCTGGTCGCGCAGCTTTTCGACTTCTGCATCGTTCAGATCCTTGATCTTCGTGGTTGCAGAAACACCTGCAGCCAGACAGATTTGCTTTGCCGTGTTGCGACCAATGCCATAGATCGCAGTCAAAGCGATCTCGGCATGCTTATGATTCGGGATATTTACCCCTGCTATCCGGGCCATGCACTTACTCCAATAATGGCAGATTCAAAAAAGCCAGCGATTTTAGCAGCTTA
>CAMLME010000040.1 GCA_946481235.1 uncultured Methylobacillus sp.
TGGGACTGTTGCAACCGGGGCTGGATTGGCTGGAGCAGCGAACCGGCAAGCCGGTGTTGGGCGTGCTGCCCTATTTGCATGGATTGCATATCGAGGCCGAGGATGCGCTTCCGCAAGCGGCTGCGCCGTCCAAGGATGGTGCATTGCGCGTGATTGCTCCGGTTTTTCCGCGCATCAGCAACCACACCGATTTCGACGCCCTGCGTTTGCACCCGCAGGTGGATTTCCGCTTCATTCCTGCCGGCGCGCCGATTCCACCGTGCGATGCCATCCTCCTGCCGGGAAGCAAAAGCGTGCGTGCCGACCTGCAATGGTTGCGTGAACAGAGCTGGGACGCGGCGATTAGCCGCCATCTGCGCTACGGCGGCAAGGTGCTCGGCATCTGCGGCGGCTTCCAGATGCTGGGTAAGGCCGTGCATGATCCTGACGGATTGGAAGGTGCCGCCGGAAGCACAGCCGGGCTGGGGTTGCTGGACATGGAAACCACGCTGCTGCCGGAGAAACAGTTGCGGCGCATCCGTGGCGAGTTGCTGCTTGAGCGGGCAATGATCGAAGGCTACGAAATTCATCAGGGTATCAGTGGTGGCGCAGCGTTGGCGCGCCCGCTGGTGCAACTGGAAGGCGTCAGCGACGGCGCGATTTCCGAGGATGGGCATGTGATCGGCACCTATCTGCATGGGCTGTTCGATCATCCCGATGCATGTGCCGCCTTGTTGCGTTGGGCCGGACTCGCGGACGCGGAAGTGGTCGATTACCGCCAGCACCGCGAAGACCAGCTTGATCGGTTGGCGCAGGCGATAGAGGCGCACCTTGACATGCCGCGCATGCTGCAAATCCTTGAGGACAGCACCGGGCGCTAACCCTTGAGCGTCAACGGCAGGCCTGCGGCGATGAAATGGACTTGCTCACATGATGCCGCCACCGCCTGGTTCAGCCTTCCCTGCTCGTCCTGGAAGCGGCGATTGATTTCACCGAGCGGAACGATGCCCATGCCGACCTCGTTGCTGACCAGGATTATTTTTCCCGGCAGCGTCGGTAGCAGATCGAGAAACGCGGCGCGTTCCTGCTCCCAGCTTCCATCCTGGGGCGGCTTGCAGTCCGGGCATATCCATTGCGCCAGCCACAACGTCAGGCAATCGACGATAATGCAATGTCCCGAGGCGGCGCGAGCCTTGAGCGTTTCCGCAAGATGAAAAGGCGACTCGACGAGGCACCAATGCTCCGGGCGACGCTCCTGATGATGGCGCACCCGCGCCGCCATTTCCTCGTCCCAGACTTGCGCCGTGGCGATGTAGGTCACCGGCAGCCCGGATATCTCCGCCTGCCGTTCCGCGAAAGCGCTTTTGCCGGAGCGGGCGCCGCCCAGTATCAGTTCTCGCATGATCTTCTCCTTACCATTCCACGCCGGGCATGGCCTGTACCCCGGCCTCGAAGGCATGTTTCACAGGCCGCATTTCGGTGACGGTGTCGGCGATGGCGACCAGTTCCGGAAGCGCTCCGCGACCGGTAACAATCACATGCTGCATGGGCGGACGATCCGTCAAATCGTCCAGCACAATGTCGAGATCGAGATATTTGTATTTGAGGACGATATTCAACTCGTCGAGCACCAGCACGCCGATGGATGGGTCATTCAGATGCGCCTTGGCAACGGCCCAGCCTTGCTCCGCGGCCGCAATGTCGCGCTCGCGATTTTGCGTTTCCCAAGTGAAGCCTTCGCCCATCACATGCCAGACGACGTCAGGGTGACGCTTGAAAAAGGCTTCTTCTCCGGTGTCGGAGCGCCCTTTGACGAATTGCACCACCGCCGCCTTCATGCCGTGCCCCAGCGCGCGGGCCAGCAGCCCGAAGGCGGCGGTGGATTTTCCTTTGCCGTTGCCGGTATTCACCAGCAACAGACCCTGTTCGGTGTTCGCGGCCGCGATCCTGCTATCGATCAGGGCCTTTTTGCGCGCCATGCGTGCGGCGTAGCGCGCCTCCCGTTCAGGGTCGGAGTGCATCACGCCTGCTTGCGGGCGCTACCGCGAACCAGCGCGAAAGCGACATGCACGATCAGTGCGATGCCGGCCCAGAACGCGAAGGAGCTCAGCGTGTGCGGGAAGTATTGCACCAGGCGTGCGCCGAATTCGGCCAGGCTTGTCTCGGCAAAGCGGCCCGAGAAGAAATAAAAGCCGCCGCTGGTGAAGACTTCAGCAAGTACTACGCTGGCAGCCAGGCTTGCCGCTAATGCCGGCAGTGCGCGCACGCTGAAGCTGTAACGCATTGCAAACCAGCGACCGGCCAGCCACAACGTGCCGTAGGCCGGCAGCAGGAAGCCGTAAGCTGGGCTCACGCAGAACGCGCTGACGCCACCAAAGGCAACCGCGATGTAGTCGATCGCGACGACTTCCGCCAGCAGCGCGCCGAACGCCCAGGCGCTGCGCAGGTAAAAGCCGGCCAGGAAGAATACGACCCAGGTTGCCGGTGGCAGATTCAGCGCAGTGGCGAAGTGATGGCCGTGGGTTGCGGCGACTACGGCGCCTAGTGCAATGCCTATCCAGATCTGGTGGCGTTTTTCGAGATTCATCGTTAGTTCTCCTTATATCTGATTCGCAGGATTGTACCCCATGCGAGGGTTATTTCGGCTGCCAGCGCAGGCCGAGGAAGAGGTTGGTACGCGGGGTGTTGTAATAGACATCATTGAAGGTGGCGGCGAGGGCATATTCCCGGTCGAATAAGTTATCCACGCGTGCATTGATTGACCAGTCTTTGTTCAATCGGTAATTGGTTGTGAGATTGACCAGAGTGTAGCCACCAAGACGCAAGCTGTTGGCGGCGTCGTTGTAGCGCTGGCCGCTGACGATGACTTCTCCGGCTACTTCGAAATCACCCACAGTTTTCCCCAACCAGAACGTAGCATATTGGCGTGCGCGTCGGACCAGGATGTTATCGGTGTTGTCGTTTTTGGGACTGAGCACATCGAGATTGGCGCGTGCATGATAAGTGTCGAACCAGCCTTCGTAGGCCAAGGTGACGCCTTTGATCGTCGCGTTGCCTACATTAACTGGAAAATCATTGTTCAAGCCCTGTGAGCCAACAATGAGATCTTCGATTTTGTTGTGGTACGCCGTGGCAGAGATGCGATGGTGACCTTGATCATAGGTCAGTGTTACTTCCTTGTTACGCGAGGTTTCGGGCTTCAAGTCGGGGTTCCCCTGATAGGTAAAACCAAAACCGAAATCCTGAAACGGCCAGTAAAGGTCGTTGAAGGTCGGTGCGCGGAATGCTGTCCCGACATTTCCAGAAATTCGCCATAAATTATTCAGGCGGTAGCCGTAACCGATATTGCCAGTGTCGTGCTCGCCGAATTGCGAATTGTCGTCCCGGCGGATACCCGCGCGGAAGGCGTGTGGGCCGGATTCCAGAATGTAATTGGCAAGCCAGCCATTGTTGCTTCTGTAATCGCGTGCGAAGGCCGTGCTGCCGTCCACTCGGTCTTCCAGCCTGTCATAGGCCAGCGACAAGGTGCCTGCAGGCAGTGCCACGTCATGCTGCCAATAATACTGACGCTGTTTGGTGCGCAGATTGGATGTGCCAAAGGCTCCAGCGCTCCTCAGGTCGTCCATGCTTTCGCCGATCTTGAGATGACTGGTCCAGATGCCGGTAAAGCGGTTATCGCTGGTCAGGGCGAATACCTGCTGGCGCAAGTCCTGATGAGCATCGAAATCGCTGCTGTCGAATTCGTTGCTGCCCTTGCTGTGAAAGAATTGCACGCCCAGCTTGTGGCCCTCGGCCAGTTGTTGCGTCAGGCGGCCAGAAACGCTCAGGTTGCGGTAGCTGTCGTCATCGCCGTCTTGACCGTCGCTGGTATCCAAAGTGGAAAATCCGTCGGTATCGAGCGAACTTACATTCAGGGCAAACCCTGTGCCGTTCATCTCGCCTGCCACGCTGGCACCTGCCTTGCGCGTGTTGTATGTGCCGTAGCCTAGATTGGCGGAAAAAGAAGGCTTGCCTTCCGCCTTGCGCGTAAAGATCTGGATCACACCACCAACTGCGTCTGAGCCATAGAGACTGGAAACAGGTCCGCGCACGATTTCAATCCGTTCGATCTGCTCCGTGGGAATTTGCTCGAGCGCTGTTGTGCCGTTTGTAGCCGAGCCCATACGCATGCCATCGATCAGGACTACAACAGCCTGGGAGTGCGTGCCGCGCAGATGTACGTTGGAGGTCGCGCCGAAACCGCCATTGGATTCGATCTGTACGCCGGGCTGCGTGCGCAATAGTTCCACTAAAGTGGTCTGGCCTGCGCGCTCGATGTCTTCACGTGCGATAACGGATACATCACTCAGTACGCTGTCTCGAGGTTCCTCTATTCTGTTGGCAGTGACAACGACATCGTCACTGTAAATGGACTCTTGCGCCTGTGCGTGAATGTACGGAGTAACGAAAGACAAGCCTACAAAGCTTATCGAAATTGTTTTTTTCATGATTTTCCCTGATTGCGCATGCGACCCCGCACACGAAAACAAAATACGGAAAACCGCAAAGGGAATGAGATCAAGATGGGGAAAGCGCGTACGCTGCCCGAGCCTGAACACCGACACCCCGCGGTATTTCCAACGTGGTTGTTCAGGCCGGTCTCCGGGCTCGCAAGTTTTGGTTCATCGCCTTCCCGTGGAAAACCACAGTGGCATATTGATGAACCCGCGCTTGCTTACCGTTGCGGGGGCAGCACAGGTATTTCACCTGTTTCCCGTTTCACCTCGTCGCTGGACAGCGATGTCGGCACCTGACAACTGACGTCATTTTAACTGTAATGAATTCCCACGACCAGCAAGGTGTTGTAATACTTTCAATAAATATCGTTAGCGGTTGACCTTTCAAGGTTTTTCAAATTATAGTGCGGGCATGGAAGCGGATTTGAAAGCGCTGGAAGAGAAGGTCGCGCAGCTCATTAGCCTGTGCCAGCAATTGCGCACGGAGAATATTGACCTGCGTCAGGAGTTGGCGCAGGCACAGAACGATGCGCGTCAGTTAAAGGAAAATATGGCGCTTGCCGGAGACCGCCTGGAAGCATTGCTGGAAACTTTGCCGGAGGACAGCCATGGCTGAAGCCAAAGGTATTGATGTCAGCATCATGGGACGCGAATTTCGCGTTTCATGCACCGATGACGAATATGAAGCGCTGATGACGGCGGTTTCCTATCTGGACCGCAAGATGCGCGACATCCGCGACAGCGGAAAGGTAATCGGCGTCGAACGCATTGCCATCATGGCAGCCCTGAACATTGCCCACGAGCTCTTGACCACAAGGAGCGGAGGGTTTGACATCGGGGACTTCAAGCGTAGAATCGATTCCATGCAGGAACAGATCGATCAGGCGGTAGCCGAGCAAAACGAGCTGTTCTGATCTCAAGCCTGCGTTCAAACATAGTGTTGTAGCCGAGTCTTGCCAAACTAGAGTAGTTTTCGCACCTCTCCCCCGCGCCTTCGTTTGAATGCGGCATGAAACAAAAAATAGATTTTCCGGTTTGTTCCCTGCGGTGTTGCCAGATCATAGATTCCTTGAACCAATATCAAGCATCTGGTTGTGACTTAAAACGAGTGCTGTTGTGCGTGCCCCGTTCGTGGGCGTGCCTGATGCGCTCCCGTTGCGACCCCCTGGTCTACCAGGTTCAGGATGCCGGTCTGGCAGCATTTGCGGGGAACTTCTAATTTTCGTCCCAGGTATCCCATGCGCTACTGGTTAATGAAGTCCGAGCCCGCGGACGTTTCCATCGACGATCTCGCCTCCTTCCCCAACCAGACCGTGGACTGGTATGGCGTGCGCAATTATCAGGCACGCAATTTCATGCGTGACCAAATGCAGGTTGGCGACGGCGTCCTGTTTTACCATTCCAATTGCGACGAACCCGGCATCGCCGGCATTGCCGAGGTCAGCAAGCTGGCCTATCCCGACCGTACGCAGTTCGATTCCAAGCACAAGTATTTCGACCCCAAGGCCACGACGGAAAATCCGCGCTGGTTCAATGTGGACGTGAAGCTGGTGCGCAAGACGCGGCTATTGAGCCTGAAGGAGTTGCGCGAAACGCCGGAATTGGCGAACCTACGCATCCTGCAGCGCGGCAACCGTCTTTCCATCACGCCGGTCGATCCGCGAGACTGGGAAATCATCCTCGAGAAACTCAAATAACCATGGGGCAGCGCTACGACGAACTTAACCAGGACCTGATTCAGTTCATCTGGAAACAGCAGATGTTCTTTGTGGCTACCGCACCTGCGGATGGTCATGTGAATGTTTCGCCAAAGGGACTGGATTCCCTGCGTGTGCTCACGCCCAACACCGTCGCCTGGCTCAACGTTACTGGTAGTGGCAATGAATCCGCCGCGCATGTGCTGGAAAACGGGCGCATGACCATCATGTTCTGTGCTTTTGAAGGCAAGCCGATGATCCTGCGGCTCTACGGCAAGGCGCGTGTCGTTCATCAGCGCGATGCGGAGTGGGATTCGTTATTGACGAAGTTTGACAGTCTGGCCGGTGCACGACAGATTTTCGTGCTTGATATCGATCTGATTCAAACATCCTGCGGGATGGGTGTGCCCTTGTTTGAATACAGCGGACAACGCGGGCAGCTGGTTGAGTGGGCTGAGAAGAAAGGCTCTGAAGGCGTAGCGGAGTACTGGGAACGAAAAAACCAGGTCAGCCTGGATGGCAGGCCGACCGGAATTTTTGAAGAAATAAAGAGTTAGCCCAGGAACAGTTTATACGCCGGGTTT
This sequence comes from uncultured Methylobacillus sp., assembly GCA_946481235.1. The sequence goes on from CAMLME010000040.1 coordinate 6,757, forward strand.
GCGCTCTCATCCCAGTAGGCATAACCCAGCTTATCCAGAAACTCCTTGAACGCGGCATGTTCTTGCTGCGGTACCTGGATGCCAACCAGCACACGTCCATAATCCGTACCGTGGTTCCGGTAGTGGAACAGGCTGATGTTCCAGTTATGCCCCATGCTTTCCAGGAATTGCATCAGCGCGCCCGGACGCTCCGGGAATTCGAAACGGAACACTACCTCGTTTTTCACTTGCGGTGCGTGGCCGCCGACCAGGTGGCGCAGGTGCAGCTTGCCCATTTCGTTGTCGGTCAGGTCGATGGCCGGCAGCTCATGGCGTTCGAGCATTTCCACGATGCGGGCCGACTCGCCTTGCTGGTGCGTAGTTACACCGACGAAGATGTGTGCCTGGGTCGGGTCCGAGTAACGGTAGTTGAACTCGGTGATGTTGCGGTTGCCGAGCAGGCTGCAGAACTTCTTGAACGAGCCCGGTTTTTCGGGAATCGTCACGGCTAGCACGGCTTCGCGCTTTTCGCCGATTTCGGCGCGTTCCGCAACAAAGCGCAGGCGATCGAAATTCATATTGGCACCGGAGGCGATGCCGATCAGTGTCTTGTCCTTGAGCTTGTGCTGTTTGGCGTATTCCTTGATACCGGCGACGGAGAGGGCGCCGGCCGGCTCCAGGATGGAGCGCGTGTCTTCGAATACGTCCTTGATCGCGGCGCAGATTGCGTCGTTATCGACCAGGATCATTTCATCCACGTACTGCTGGCACAGGCGGAAGGTTTCCTCGCCTACCTGCTTCACTGCCGCACCGTCAGCGAACAGCCCCACCTGTTCCAGCGTAACGCGTTTGCCTGTGGCGAGGGATTTGGTCATCGCGTCGGCATCGACCGCTTCCACGCCGATGATCTTGATCTCCGGGCGCAAGCGTTTCACGTAGGCCGCGATGCCCGAGATCAGGCCGCCGCCGCCGACGCAGCAGAAGATGGCATGAATGGGGTCTGGATGGTCGCGCAGGATTTCCATCGCGATGGTGCCTTGGCCTGCGATGACGTAGGGGTCATCATAGGGATGCACGAACGTCAGTTTTTCGGATTTTTCGAGTTCCAGTGCATGGGTGTAGGCGTCCGAATAAGAGTCACCCGCCAATACGACTTCGGCGCCGCGATTCCTGACCGCGTCGACCTTGATCATCGGCGTGGTGGTCGGCATCACGATGACTGCGCGGCAACCCAGCTTCTGCGCCGAAAGCGCGACACCCTGCGCGTGGTTGCCGGCGCTTGCGGCGATGACTCCGCGCTTCAGCTGGGCCGGCGTCAGGTGCGCCATCTTGTTGTAGGCGCCGCGCAGCTTGAAGGAAAACACCGGCTGCATGTCCTCGCGCTTCAACAGCACATTATTGCCGACACGCCGGGAAAGGTTGGGCTGCATGTCCAGCGGGGTTTCCACGGCTACATCATAGACGCGGGCGGTAAGGACTTTTTCTAGATAGTCGTTTTTCATCGATGGGCGGGGCGTGTATCATTCAATTATTGGTTAATCGTGCAATTATAAAGAAAACGCAAGAGCGAAAGGGTATTAAAGAATGGCGACTCAAGACGAACTCAAACAACAAGTTGCGCAAGCGGCTGTAGCCTATGTGAAGGGTGGCATCATCGGTGTGGGCACCGGCTCTACCGCAAACTTCTTCATCGACGAACTGGCCAAGGTCAAGCACAAGATCGATGGCGCGGTGGCAAGCTCCGAAGCGACTGCCCAGCGCCTGCGCGCGCACGGCATCGAGGTGTTCGATCTCAACAGCGTAAGCGGCATGGAAATCTACGTTGACGGTGCCGACGAGATCACCGAGCACATGCATATGCTCAAGGGCGGCGGCGGCGCGCTGACGCGCGAAAAGATCGTCGCGGCCTGTGCCGGCAAGTTCATCTGCATTTGCGATGCAACCAAGCTGGTGCCGGTGCTGGGCAAGTTCCCGCTGCCGGTGGAGGTGTTGCCCATGGCGCGCAGCTATGTCGCACGCGAACTGACCCGGCTGGGCGGCCAGCCCATTCTGCGGGACTTCACAACCGACAATGGCAACGTGATCCTGGATGTTCATGGTTTGACGATCCTGGACCCGGTGGAAATGGAAACCAGGATCAACCAGATCGTCGGTGTCGTAACCAACGGCCTATTCGCTGCGCGTCCAGCCGATGTGCTGCTGCTGGCGACTGAAAACGGCGTCAAGACTTACACGCGCTAGGCTGCAACAAAAGTGTCATCCTGATGCACTAAACTGCTAGATTGACACTAATTCTAAAAGGATATCCCATGCAATCCGAACATACCTATAAGCAATACGATGCCGAACTCGAATCCGTGCGCGCCAAGGTATTGCAAATGGGCGGGCTGGTCGAACAGCAGATCGTCCAGGCACTGGAAGCGCTGGTAACGGCGAATCCGCAACTGGCCGACGAAGTGATCTCCAACGACCATCGCGTCAATGCGCTCGAAGTTTCGGTGGACGAGGATTGCAGCCATATCATCGCTCGTCGTCAACCGGCAGCCGGTGACCTGCGCATGATCATGATGGTGGTCAAGACCATTACCGACCTGGAGCGCATCGGCGATGAAGCGACCAAAATCGCCCGCGTCGCGCAGAAGATCTACGAATCCGACCGCATGTATGCGCCGCGCTTCACCGAGATCAAGAACATGACCAACATGGCGCGCGAAATGCTGCGCACCTCGCTGGATGCCTTTGCCCGCCTGGATGTCAGCAAGACGGTTGAAGTCGCCCGCCAGGACGAGCAGGTGGATGAGCATTTCCGTGCCATCATGCGCCAGCTCATCACCTTCATGCTGGAAGACCCTCGCACCATTTCGATGTCGCTGGAAGTGCTGTTCGTTGCCAAGGCGATCGAGCGTATCGGCGACCATGCGAAAAACATCGCCGAATACGTGGTGTACATGGTCAAGGGCAAGGATGTGCGCCATACCTCCGTACAGGAGATGGAACGCGAAGCACTGCAGTAATCCGATTGCCGGGACAGGGAATTTTCGATGAGCTATCCCGGCATTGTTCTTTTTGACCGCCTTACGGAGTCTCGGCATTGACCGCTAGGGAAACCATGCCTTCCGAAATTGCCGCGGTTGATCTCGGCTCCAATAGTTTTCGTCTTCAGATGGCGCGACTGGTCGATGACCAGCTTGTTTTCCACGATTCCTTGCGTGAAATGGTGCGTCTTGGTGCCGGCCTCGGAAAGGACAAGTACCTCGATGCCGATTCCCAGGGACGTGCCATCGATTGCCTGAAGCGATTCGGCGAGCGACTGCGCGGCCTTCCTGCGAGTTCCGTGCGCGCCGTCGCCACCAATACTTTTCGCGTTGCCCGAAATGCCCCCCAATTATTGAAAGAAGCTGAAGCCGCGCTCGGTTTCCCGATTGAAATCATTGCCGGGCGCGAGGAAGCGCGCATGATTTTCGTCGGTGTCAGCCATGGCTTGCCCGATACCCAGCAAAAGCGACTGGTCATCGATATCGGTGGCGGCTCTACCGAACTCATCATCGGCGCCGGTTTTGAGCCGCAGGAAATGGAAAGCCTGTACATGGGCTGCGTCAGCTACAGCATGAAGTATTTTGCTGACGGCAAACTCAGCGAGAGCAACCTGAAGCGAGCAGAAATCGCCGCGCGTGCCGAAGTGCAGGGCATACGCCGCAAATACACGGCGGGACACTGGGCGGAAGCCGTCGGCTCTTCCGGCACGGCCCGCGCCTTGGGGGAAGTATTGCGCGTGCATGGTTGGAGCGACGGACAGATCACACTGCAAGGTCTGGAAAATCTGCGCGGGCTGCTACTGAAAGCCAAGGATACAAAAAAGCTGCAACTGGACGGCCTGAGTGCCGAGCGCCTGCCTTCCTTCCCCGGAGGGTTTTGCATCATGCTCGGTGTGTTCCGCGAGCTGGGCATCGAACAGATGACGGTTGCCGGCGGTGCATTGCGCGAAGGCGTCCTGTACGAGCTGGTAGGGCGGATGCATCACCAGGATACGCGGGAAGCGACCGTGGCGCGCTTCAAGCGTCGTTACCATGTTGATTCGCAACAGGCGCGGCGTGTCGAATCGCTGGGACTGGCCTTGCTCAAGCAAGTGGAGCCCAAAATGCAGGCCGTAGAAACGGCCGGTCGTTTTTTATCCTGGGCCGCACGTCTGCATGAGATAGGCACCTCCATCGCCCATAGCGGCTATCACAAGCATTCGTCTTATATCGTTGAAAATGCCGACATGCCGGGGTTCTCGCGCATGGAACAGCAGACACTGGGCTTGCTGGTGCGCTGCCAGCGGCGGTCCTTGCCGAAAGGGCTGCTGCCGCCGATAGAAGATGAGCGCTGTGTGCTGGTGATGGCGCTGCGGCTGGCGGTGCTGTTTCATCGCAATCGCCTGAATGGAGTTCTGCCAATGCTGTCATTCGATTGGAATCGCGACGGGTTCCATCTGGCCATAGAGGCCGAATGGCTGGCGAACAATCCGCTTACGGAAAGTGCGCTGATCACGGAAACCGCTTACTGGAAAGACGCCGGGATCAGCTTCAAGCTGGGTTGACCGGCAATTCGGTCAGCATTTCATGGCCGTAAGTGCCCAGTAAATAATGCTGGGCACTGAACGGGGCGCCGCGCCCGCCCTTCAGGCGGTAATTTCCTTCCGGCAGCATCTCCCAGGCATTGGCATTGTCCTTGAGGTAAGGCATCAGGCCTTCCTTGATCACGCGCTTTTTCAGTTTCGGATCGAGCAGCGGAAAACAAGCCTCGATGCGGCGGAAGAAGTTTCGGTACATCCAGTCGGCGCTGGACAGGTACAGGTCTTCGGCCTTGTTGTTGTAGAAATAGAAAATGCGGGTGTGTTCCAGGAAGCGGCCAACAATGGAGCGCACCCGGATGTTGTCGGAAACGCCGGGAATCCCGGGACGCAGTGCACAGACGCCACGCACGATCAGGTCGATCTGCACGCCCGCGACGGAAGCCTCGTAAAGCGCGGCGATGATTTCCGGATCGAGCAGGGCATTCATCTTGGCAATGATGTGCGCTTTTTTCCCGCTACGCGCGATTTCCGCTTCATTGTTGATCGCCTTGACCAGCTTCTGATGCAGGGTGAATGGGGATTGCCACAAATGCTTGAGCTTGCTGGCCTTACCCAGGCCTGTAAGCTGCGCAAACAGATCATTCACGTCTTCGCAGATTTCCTCGTTCGCAGTCAACATCCCGAAATCGGTATAGAGCCGTGCCGTCCGCTGGTGGTAATTGCCGGTGGAGAGATGCACATAGCGACGCAGGCGGTCTTCTTCGCGCCGTACTACCATCGCCATCTTGGCATGCGTCTTGTGGCCGACGACGCCGTAGACCACATGCGCGCCGGCGTTTTCCAGCTTGGCAGCCCAGTTGATATTGGCTTCTTCGTCGAAGCGCGCCATCAGTTCCACCACCACCGTCACCTCGGTGCCGCGTTTTGCTGCCTCAATGAGCGAACTCATCAGCGTGGAGTCGGCGCTGGTGCGATAGATCGTCATCTTGATCGCCAGCACATTCACGTCATTTGCCGCCTGCTGGATAAATTCGACGACCGGATTGAAGGATTGGAAAGGGTGATGAAGCAGGATGTCGCCCTTGCGAATCGATTTGAAAATATCGTCCTGCTTGCTAATTTCCCTGGGCATCGACGGAATGAATGCCGGGTATTTCAAATCGGGCCGGTCCACCCAGTCGGGCACCTGCATCAGCCGAACCAGATTGACCAGGCCGTTGACCTGGTACAGATCCTCCTGCCCCAGCCCGAACTGGCTGAGGAGGAAGTCGGACATTTCCTGCGGACAGCTATCCGCCACTTCCAGACGCACGCCGTCGCCGTATTGGCGATGGGTCAGTTCGCCCTGCAGGGCCAGCCGCAGATCCATCGTGCTTTCGTCATCCAGCGACAGCTCGCTGTTGCGGGTCACACGGAACTGGTAACAGCCGCGTACCACCATGCCGGAAAACAATTCGCCGACATGCGCATGCAGAACGGAAGAAAGGAATACCAGCCCGTATTCATTGCCGGCGATCTCGTTGGGCAGACGGATGATGCGCGGCAACGCGCGCGGAGCCTGCACGATGGCGATGCCGGAATTGCGGCCGAAGGCGTCCTTGCCCTCCAGTTCCACCGCAAAATTCAGGCTTTTGTTGAGTACGCGTGGAAACGGGTGGGATGGGTCGAGTCCGATCGGCGTCAGGATGGGCATCAGCTCGCGGAAGAAGTAAGCGCGTATCCATTCCTGTTGCGCTTCATTCCAGTGCGTGCGGCGCAGGAAGCGAATCCCCTGCTCAGCCAGGCGTGGCAGGACAACCTCGTTCA
>CAMLME010000041.1 GCA_946481235.1 uncultured Methylobacillus sp.
TTGATGATGTTCATCATCGGCACCGGCAACTGCATGCGTCCGGAACCGCCGAGATAGCGGTACAACGGCAAGCCGGACTCTTCCGCGGCAGCGCGGGCGCAGGCCATCGAAACGGCCAACATCGCGTTGGCGCCGAGGCGGCCCTTGTTTTCGGTGCCGTCGAGGTCGATCAGTGTGGTGTCGATAAAACTCTGCTCTTCGACATCCAGGCCCATGATGGCTTCGGCAATTTCCGTATTGATGTTCTCGACTGCCTGCAGGACGCCCTTGCCGAGATAGCGCTCGTCGTCGCCGTCGCGCAACTCGATGGCTTCCTTGCTGCCGGTGGAGGCACCGGACGGCACGGCGGCACGTCCGATAATGCCGGATTCCAGAAGAACATCGGCTTCAACGGTCGGGTTACCGCGGGAATCCAGAATCTCACGCGCGATAATATCGACGATAGCACTCATCTATTTTTTCCTTTTCAATATCAGCATTGATATAGCGCAGGCACCTTTGCCTGCTACGCCAGCAGGCCGGAACGCCTACGTGCGAATTACAATGTTTGCTCGATAAACCCGTGACTCTTAACCAGCCGGTCGATTTCCGCCAGCGTGTGCAGCAGCGGCTTCATCATGTGCAGAGGCCACGCGTTGGGGCCATCGGACATGGCGACTGCCGGGTTAGGATGGGTTTCCATGAACACTCCGGCCACGCCGCTCGCCACTGCGGCACGCGCCAGCACTGGCACATGTTCACGCTGACCGCCGCTCTTGTCGCCTTGGCCGCCGGGTTGCTGCACCGAGTGGGTGGCGTCGAACACCACCGGGCAATCGGTATTGCGCATCACGGCCAGGCCGCGCATGTCGGATACCAGCGTGTTGTAGCCGAAAGAGGCGCCGCGTTCGCAGACCATGATCGTGTCCGCACCGCCGTTGGCAGCCTTGGCCTTGTCCACAACGTTCTTCATGTCCCAAGGGGCCATGAACTGGCCCTTCTTGATGTTGACCGGCTTGCCGGTCGCCGCGCAAGCCTGGATGAAATCAGTCTGTCGGCACAGGAATGCCGGGGTTTGCAGTACGTCGACCACGGCGGCGACTTCCGGCACTTCATTTTCGTTATGCACGTCGGTCAGCACCGGCACGCCGATCTGCTTGCGTACTTCGCTGAGAATACGCAGCCCTTCCTGCATGCCGAGGCCGCGGAAAGTCTTGTTGGAGCTGCGATTAGCCTTGTCGTAAGACGACTTGTAGATGAAATTGATACCCAACTCGGCGCACATTTCCTTGAGTTGGCCGGCGGTATCCATCGCCATCTGCTCGGACTCGATCACGCACGGGCCGGCGATCAGGAACAAAGGCTGATCCAGGCCGACTTCAAAACCGCACAGTTTCATTTGCTTTCCTTACGTTTAATCGCGGCTTCGACATACGCCTTGAACAGCGGATGTCCGGCGCGCGGATTGGAAGTGAATTCCGGGTGGAACTGGCAGGCAACGAACCATGGGTGCACGTCCTGCGGCAGCTCGATCATTTCGCACAGGTTTTCGGTCGGAGTGCGCGCGGAAACGACAAGGCCAGCGGCCTTCAGCTGATCCACGTAATGGTTGTTGACCTCATAGCGATGGCGGTGGCGCTCGTTGACTTCCTCGCCGTAGATCTGCGCTGCCATCGTGCCGGGCACAATGGGGCATTTCTGCGCGCCCAGGCGCATGGTGCCGCCGAGGTCGGAGTTTTCATCGCGCTTCTCGACCTTGCCGGAAGCGTCCTTCCATTCGGTGATCAGGCCGACCACGTGATGCGGGGAGTCGGGATCGAACTCGGTACTGTTAGCCTTTTCCAGGCCGGCCACATCGCGCGCGAATTCGATCACGGCCAGTTGCATGCCGAGGCAGATGCCGAGATACGGCACCTTGTTTTCGCGGGCATAACGGATGGCGGCAATCTTGCCTTCCGTACCACGCTTGCCGAAACCGCCGGGCACCAGAATGGCATCCATGTTCTTCAGCATGCCGCAGCCGTTCTTCTCGATGTCTTCGGAATCCATGTAGTGGATCTTGACCTTGGAACGGGTATGCATGCCGGCGTGGATCAGGGCCTCGGTCAGCGATTTGTAGGATTCGGTCAGGTCGACGTATTTGCCGACGAAGGCGATATCGATCAGATGATCCGGATGCTCGACCGCATCGGTCAATTTCTTCCATGCGGAAAGATCGGCCGCGCGCGCCAGGATGCCCAGCTTGTGGCAGACGATCTCGTCCAGCATCTGGTCGTGCAGCATGCCGGGAATCTTGTAGATGGAGTCGGCATCGACTGCGGAAATGACCGCTTCCGGTGCAACATTGGTGAACAGCGCAATCTTGCGGCGCTCATCGTCCGGGATAGCCCGGTCAGCGCGGCACAAAAGAATATCGGGCTGGATACCGATTTCGCGCAGCTCCTTCACCGAGTGCTGCGTCGGCTTGGTCTTCAGCTCGCCGGCCGTAGGAATCCACGGCAGCAAAGTCAGGTGCACGTAGCAGGCATTACCGCGACCTTCCTCGATGCCCATCTGGCGGATGGCTTCCAGGAACGGCAGCGATTCGATGTCGCCCACCGTGCCGCCGACTTCGACGATGGCCACTTCGGCGCCTTCGGCACCGCGCTTGATGTTGGCTTTGATTTCGTCAGTGATGTGCGGGATCACCTGCACCGTCTTGCCGAGGTACTCGCCGCGTCGCTCCTTGCGGATGACGTTCTCGTATACCTGGCCGGTGGTAAAGTTGTTGCGCTTGCCCATGCGGGCGCTGATGAAACGTTCGTAATGGCCCAGGTCGAGGTCGGTTTCGGCGCCGTCGTCGGTGACGAACACCTCGCCGTGCTGGAACGGACTCATGGTGCCGGGATCCACGTTGATATAGGGATCCAGTTTGAGCATGGTGACCCGGATGCCGCGGGACTCGAGGATTGCCCCTAACGATGCGGCTGCAATGCCCTTGCCCAGGGAAGAAACCACGCCGCCGGTGACGAATACATATTTGGTCATGAGGAAAGCTTTTTGAGTGAGGCGGACGGGGTGCCATTTTACCGGAAACGGGATGGGGTCACAACGAAACCTGGGAATACTGAAGCTGGACAAAAGGAGTAATATCCGATTGAAGGCATCGAATGAAACTCCGTCGTTTCTACACGCGCTCGCTCTTGTGTATCGCTGGGCGCAAGGAGGCAATCATGAAATCCGTACTTGCCTGCATTTTCTTTGTCGCGACCTTCATCGCCACCCCCTCCCTCGCCGATGAGCCGCCATCCTCGACGCCTCAACCCGACGAAACCTACCGAGCATTCACCGCACCCGACGGCATCCAGCATGTCAGCATCGTCGGCGGAAATTATTTCTTCCGTCCCAACCGCGTGATCGTCAAGGTCAACGTCCCGGTAGAGTTCGGCGTCACGCTGGAGCGCGGCATCGTACCGCATACCCTCGTCATCGACGCGCCCGAGGCCGGCATTCAGGTCAATGAAAAACTGAGCTCCGAGGTCAGGAAAATTCGCTTCACGCCAAAGGCCACGGGCAGCTACCCGTTCTATTGCAAGAACAAGCTGCTCTTCCTGAAAAGTCATCGCGACAAAGGCATGGAAGGCATCCTCGAAATCATCGAATGACCGCATGCTGAGTACATTATTGATGACTGTTGCGCTGACCGTTTCGGGAACCGATCTGCTGGACAGCGCCATCGAGCGTTTTCACACGATCCAGACTTATCGCGTCACGCTGCATTCGTCCCATGCCGACGGCGAGGAGCATCTGCGCTATTTTTACAGCAAGCCAGGACGGATACGCATGGAGTTCATCCGCCCCCATGCCGGTGCCGTGCTGGTTTACGATCCCGATACGCAACGCGTGCGCCTGTGGCCCTTCGGCGCCGGGCGCTTTCCCGAGCTGAAACTCAGCCCCGGCAATCCGCTCATCCGCAGCCCCCGCGGGCAACGCGTCGACCGGTCCGATGTCGGCGCCTTGCTCGACAACGTCAAGGCGCTCAAACAGGGCGGTTCGCTGAAGCACCATGGCGAACGCATGCTGGAGCAGCGAGCTACACAACTTATCGACGTTGCCGGAGATGGAAACTTTACCGTCGCAGGCGTCCATCGTTACGAGTTATGGCTGGATGCGGCAACGCTGTTTCCGGTAAAAGTCGTCAGCCACGACCGCGAGGACGCCATCCTTGAAACCGTGCGCATGGTCGATGTGGAAATAGATCCCATGCTGCCATCCACCCTATTCAATCCGCAGGACTGATGAGCGAATACCGTTTTCTCACGATCTGGCAACTTGAAGCGCCGCTCGCAACGGTTTGCAAAGCTATCGAAAACTCATTGGCCTGGCCGGAATGGTGGCCGGGAGTCGAAAAAGTCGAGGAACTCTCTGCCGGTGATGTGGACGGCATCGGCAGCGTACGGCGTTATACCTGGAAAGGCCGCCTACCCTATCGGCTGACTTTCGACGTGCAGGTAACGCACATGGAATTGCAGACCATGGTCGAGGGAGTCGCGAGCGGCGATGTGGAAGGCATCGGCCGCTGGTCCTTCGCTAGTGAAGGAGCGCTGACCATCGCCCGCTACGAATGGCAGGTTCGTCCCTCAGCATTATGGATGCGTTTGCTGAGCCCCGTGGCCAGTCCGTTGTTTCGCTGGAATCACGACATGCTGATGCGGCAAGGCGGTGAAGGCCTTGCCCGGCGGCTGAATGCGCGCCTGATCGATATTCAGCAACACTAGGCAAAGCAAACCTACTACATCACCACCTGCGCCCCAAGCTCCACTACGCGATTCGGCGGCAGCTTGAAGTAGGTGGCGGCACTGCCGGCATTGCGGAACATCGCCACGAAGAGTTTTTCGCGCCACAACGCCATGTCCGAACCGATGCGCGGGATCAGCGTCTCCCGGCCCAGGAAGAACGAGGTATCCATCATGTCGAACGTCAGCACGGAAGCGTCGCACAGCGACAAGGCGTGCGGCAGGTCGGGCTGATCCATGAAACCGTAGCGCACCTTGATCTTGTAGAAACGGTCGTCGATCTTCTCGATTTCCAGCCGTCGCTCGTCCGGCACCGTGGGCTCGTCCACCGACGCCACATTAAGCAGTACGATCTTTTCGTGCAACGACTTGTAATGCTTAAGGCTATGCGTCAGTGCATGCGGCACCGCTTTCAGATTCTGTGTCATGAAAACCGCTGTGCCTGGAATGGTCTGCACGCTGGAGCCGGCGATATTGCGCACAAAATCGTCCAGAGGCATTGCTTCGTCCAGCATTCTGGCATGCAGCAAGGCACGGCCGCGTTTCCAGGTCGTCATCAGCAGCAATATGCCGAAGCCGAATGCCAGCGGGAACCAGCCACCATCATGAATCTTGATGATATTGGCAGAGAAGAATGCGATATCGACGACCAGAAATGCACCCAGCACCAGCGCACTAGCCAGCCAATGCCAGTGCCACAGATTTCGCACCACGATGAAGGCGAGAATGGTGGTGATGATCATGGTCATGCTAACCGCGATGCCATAGGCCGAGGCAATGCTGGTAGAAGACCCGAAACCCAGCACCAGTCCGACCACGGCAAGGAACAGCAGCCAGTTGACGCCAGGCATGTACACCTGGCCTTGCGCCGCGCCCGAGGTGTGCCGCACTTCCATGCGCGGGCTGTAACCCAATTGCATGGCCTGCTGGGTGATGGAGTACACGCCGGAAATCACCGCCTGCGAGGCAATCACGGTTGCGGAGGTCGCTAGCGCCACCATGGGATACAGCGCCCATTCCGGCGCCATCAGGTAGAACGGATTCTTGATGGCCGCGGGATCATGCAGGATCAGCGCGCCCTGGCCGAAATAGTTCAGCGTCAACGCCGGCAGCACCAGCCCGAACCACGCCAGCTGCACCGGTTTGCGCCCGAAGTGGCCCATGTCGGCATAGAGCGTTTCGGTGCCGGTCACCGCGAGGAAGACCGCCCCCAGTGCAAGAAACCCCAGCATGGGGTTGGCCACCATGAAGAAAATCGCATAAAGCGGATTGAGCGCCATCAGCACTTGTGGCGACTGGATAATGTTGACAGCACCCAGCAGCGCCAGAGTGGAAAACCACAGGATCATCACCGGTCCGAACAACGCACCCACCCGCGCCGTGCCCTTGTATTGCCACGCGAAAAGCACGGCCAGCACCAGTATCGTGATCGGAATGACGTAAGGCTTGAGCAGCGGCGTGGCGATTTCCAGCCCTTCCACCGCAGACAACACTGAAATCGCCGGCGTAATCACGCCGTCGCCATAAAATAACGCCGCGCCGAACAGCCCCAGCAGCATCAGCCAAGGGGCGTAGGGCTTGTCTTTCGCACCGCGCAACACCAGAGCCATCAGGGCCATGATGCCGCCCTCGCCCTTGTTGCTGGCACGCATCACGAAAACGACGTACTTGATCGACACCACAACGATCAGCGACCAGAAAATCAGGGAAAGTATGCCGAGCACATTGTCCGGCGTGATCGGCACGGGATGGTGCGCGTTGGCGAACACTTCCTTCATGGTATAGAGCGGACTGGTACCGATGTCGCCGTAGACGACGCCGAGGGCAGCCAGCGAGAGCGCGGCCGTGCCTGCCTTGGTTTGTTGAGAACTCACTGAGATGATCCTTGGATATTGGAATGTGATTCAGGGCTGGAAGCGATAGCCCACACCGGTCTCGGTGAGGATATGCCTGGGTTGCGCCGGGTCGGCCTCCAGCTTTTGTCGCAGGTGGCCGACGAACACGCGCAGGTAATGGTTGCTCTCGACATGGGTCGGGCCCCATACGTCGCGCAGCAAGTGGCGATGCGTCAGCACTCGGCCTTCGCTCGCCAGCAGCGCGCACAGCAACCGGTATTCGATGGGGGTGAGGTGAAGCGGCTCGCCGTTGCGCGTCACGATATGTCGCGTCATATCTACCGTCACATCCCCGAAGATGGCAATGGCGTTGCCGTCGGCTGCCAGCCGGGACTTTCGCCGCAACAGAGCTCGCACCCGAGCCAGAAGTTCGCCGACGCCAAAGGGCTTGGTCAGGTAGTCGTCCGCCCCGGCATCGAGCGCTTCGATCTTGTCCGTTTCGTCGGCACGAGCGGAAAGAATCAGCACCGGCACGGTCGACCAGCCGCGCAGATCGCGAACGATCTCGACGCCGTCGCGATCCGGTAGCCCGAGGTCAAGGATCACGATGTCCGGCTTGCGCGTACCGGCTTCCACCAGCCCTTGCGCACCGGTTTCCGCTTCAAACACCTGGCAACCTTCTTGCTCAAGTGCTTCGCAGACGAAACTTCTAATCTGCCGCTCGTCCTCGATCACAATCGCCCGGGAATGAATGCCGTTCACGGCGCAACCTCCGGCTGAAAACTCTCTTCATTGATCTCAGGTGGGTTGCCGATGGGCAGGGTAAATGTGAAACATGCACCGGACGGCTCAAGGTTGGCAGCCGATATCGTTCCGCCGTGCGCTTCGACGATGGCACGGCAGATCGCCAACCCCAGCCCTACGCCCGGCGTCGGCAACTCCGGCGCGCCGCGCACAAACATGTCGAATATCCGGTCTTGCCGCCCCGACGGAATGCCGCTGCCTGAATCGCAGACAGAGGTCTCGACCATCATGCCGTTTTGTCGCGCCGAAATTTCGATGGGAGCACCGGTGGGCGAATACTTGGCGGCATTTTCCAGCAGATTGCATAACACGCGCTCAATCAGCACTGCGTCAAACTCCAGCAACGGCAGGTCGGACGCCAGCGCCACCCTTACCGGACGCCCTTCGAGCGCGCGTTCCAGCAATTTGATGCTGGCACCGACCACCTCTTCCAGCGGCTGCCACTCCCGGCGCAGCTTGACTTGGCCGGCATGCAGGCGTGCCATGTCGAGCAGGTTTTCGACCAGGCCGGAAATGCGCATGGACTGGTCGCGCACTGCTTCTGCCATTTCCTTCTGCTTGCCGGCAAGCGGCGGGCGGGAAAAATTCAGCGTATCCGCGAGGCCGACCAATATCGTCAGCGGCGTGCGTAAATCGTGCGACAAGGCGGAAAGAACCGAACTACGCAAACGCTCGGAAGCCATCTGCACCTGGGCCTGCTGTGCGACATCGACGTAATGCAACCGCTCGACTGCAATCGCGACAAGCGAAGCCACGGCCTCTAGCAAAGGATGGTCCTCCAGTAATAAAACCGCGTTGCCCAGGGGCGCAACCGCCAGCACGCCACGGACTCGCGTCGACCCCCGCAGCGGGTAGTAGCAGACTTCATCCATCACATGCGATTCACGTCCTCCTGCAGCAGCACCGTCGAAGACGGCTATAGCAAGATGCGACTCATATTGCACGCGGCTCTCGCCCTGCTGCTGCAGTTCGCCGTTTACATCGGGGATCAGCAGAACGGCATCGGCTCGTACCACGTCCTGCAAAAAGTCGCGCAAAATCCCGACCACATCGGAAAGGCGCAATGCGCCGGACAACGCTCGCGCCATCTCATAGAGAGCCCGCGTGCGCCGCTCTTCGTATTGGGCAATCCTCGCCTGCTTCCGTAGTCCGGCCGTCATCTGGCCGGTAATCAGCGCCACCACCAGCATCACGATAAAAGTCAGCAAGTACTGGATGTCGGCGACAGCAAACGTGAGATGCGGGGGAACGAAAAAGAAATCGAACAGCGCAACGCTAAGAAAGGCTGCCAGCACCGCCGGCCCCTGCTCCAGCCGCCACGACACCAGAAATACCGTCAGCAGGAACAGCATCACGATGTTGACCAGATCGAGGTACGGCCTGAGCGGCAAGACAACGAGCGTTGTCACCACGCAAGCCGCCGCGGCCAGCAAGTAGTTGCGGGGCTGGTTCTGCATTATTCGACGCATTTCGTCAGTCATCAGGATGTTCGGGGCGAGTCATTTCACGGCATATTCTTCCATTTTAGGCATAAAGAAGTTGTATAGATTTCGTTGCTCAAGACAGCCCTCGCAAGAGGCCGAGCGCAGAGTCGGATTTATCGCAGGGTGCCGGAATACCGATACGCCAGCATGACCGTCACGCCAAAGACGGCATGGGCAACCAGGGTGATTCCACCGCGCGCCGCGACGAACCAGGGGAAAATCGCAGTGAAGCCATGCAGGTTGAGGAAGTACAGCGCCACGCCGAACCCTGCACCAATGAACAGCGAAAACGCCAGGTTTGACCGCCTGAGTGGCAGCAGCACGGCCGCATAAAAAATGGACAATAGGAAGTGTATCGCCGTCGCTGCCAGCATCACCCTGATGTCGAATGTCACGGGCGGCGGGAGTACTTCTGTGCCAAGCGCCAGTGCGGCTGTTAGCCGGGAGTCGCGCAGCAGCAGAGCAATCGCATCCTGTCCGGACAGAAACCACAGCAACAGTTGCGCAATCGTAGACAGGACGCCGGCGCTCACGCCAGCCAGAAGCGCAGCTACTGCCCTATTGCTTCCAGCTCCCATAGCCCTTGAACTGCTCCATCACTTCGGTCATTTGTTCGGCACTCAGCAACTTCGGCTCGCCGGCCTGCAATGCACGCCAGTATTGCTCGCAGAGCGTCTCGACTTCCACAGCCACCGAAAGCGCTTGATCGAGATCGCGCCCAACAGCGATCATGCCGTGATTGGCGAGCAGGCAGGCTTTGCGATCCTGCAACGCAGAGAGCGCCGCGTCCGAGAGCGCCTGGCTGCCGAACAATGCATAGGGCGCGCAACGTATCGTGTCGCCGCCGGCCACAGCGATCATGTAATGAAACGGAGGGATCTCGCGATGCAGGCAGGCCAGCGTGGTGGCGAACATCGCATGGGTATGGATCACGGCGCCGACTTCCGGCCGCGCTTGCAGAATGTCGCGATGGAAACGCCATTCGCTGGAAGGCTGGCGCTCGCCCTGCACCTTACCGTCGATGCTCATCCACACCATATCGCGCGGCGTCATTTCCTCCACGGCCATGCCCGTCGGGGTGACGAGGAATCCTGTGCCGTCACGTACACTGGCATTGCCGGAGGTACCGCGGTTCAGCCCAAGTTCGCAGAGTTTCCTGGAAATGGCCAGCAATTGTTCGCGTAAATGACTCATGCCGGGAACAAGCTCCTCAATTGATCGGGCGCGCAAATGCCGCGCTCGGTGATGATGCCGGTCACCAGGCGCGCCGGGGTAACGTCGAATGCGGGATTCGCCGCCCGGCTGCCTTCCGGCAGGATATTGATGCGTCCCATCGTACCGTTTTCCAGGCGCCCCTGCATCCAGGCGACCTCTTCCGCGTCGCGCTCTTCAATGGGAATTTCGCGCAGGCCGTCGCTCAAAGTCCAATCGATGGTCGGCGAGGGCACGGCTGCATAGAAAGGCACACCGTTATCGTGGGCCGCCAGCGCCTTGAGATAGGTACCGATCTTGTTGCAGACATCGCCCGTGCAGGTCACGCGGTCGGCACCGACAATCGCAACATCCACCTGCCCGTGCTGCATCAGATGGCCGCCGGCATTATCCGCGATCACGGTATGCGGTACGCCGTGCTGGCCCAACTCCCATGCCGTGAGACTCGCGCCCTGGTTGCGCGGGCGGGTTTCGTCCACCCACACATGCAACGGGATGCCGGCATCGAACGCCGCGTATATTGGCGCGAGCGCCGTGCCCCAATCCACCGTAGCCAGCCAGCCGGCATTGCAGTGCGTCAGGATATTCAGCGGACGCCCGAGTTTCTCGTGCATTGCTTTCAGCATTGCCAGCCCATGCTCGCCCAGCGCCTTGTTGGCTGCCACGTCCTCGTCGCAGATGGCTGCCGCTTCCAGCCACGCGGCTTCCGCGCGCCTTGCTTTCGGCAGCGCCTGTAAACGGCGCGTCATGCGCTCGACCGCCCAGCGCAGGTTGACTGCCGTCGGCCGTGTCGCAATCAGGATGCGCCCCACCTGCTGGAGACGATCGTCGTCACCGGACTCCTGCATCGCCAGCGTCACCCCGTATGCCGCAGCGGCACCGATCAATGGCGCGCCGCGCACCTGCATGGTCTTGATCGCCTGCGCAACTTCGCTCACCGATGAAAGCCGCCTTACTTCAAACGCATGCGGCAGCAGCGTCTGGTCGATGATCTCGACCGCCGAAGCATCAGTCGATGGCCAAATGGTCCGATAGTGAAAACCGCGTATTTTCAAGCTTTAATCTCTTTCTCGGCGCTATCCACAAAAACTGTGGATAAATCTGTGAATATCTGTGACTTCAAACTGTAACTCAAGCGTACGTAACATTTTTTTACATCCGCCTATAATTTACACGATAAATTAAATCGTTAATTATCAGTAACTTAAAAAACACCCAAACAAACTCGGGAGTTTGCGGCGTTTCTTAAAGTAGTACATGAGGTCGTGTGCATAATTACCCCATATGGGGTAGCACTTCATAGACATTTTGCGTCGTTTTTTCAATCACTTCCTCTATTGAGACCTTGCGGAGCCGAGCAAGAAAGCGAGCAATTTCTGGCAGCTGCTCCGGGCTGTTACGTCCGCTCCTGCCTATCCATTCCGGCGGAATATCCGGGGCATCGGTTTCCAGTACGATACTTTCCAATGGCAAGGTCATCGCCAGTTCCTGCAAATGCAACGCGCGCGGCCAGGTAATTGCGCCGCCGAATCCGAGTTTGAAACCCAATTTGATGAAAATATCCGCCTGCTGTCGGCTGCCGTTGAATGCATGGGCAATACCGCCCCTGACCTTGATGCGTCGGAGATGCTTGAGTATTTGATCGACCGAGCGGCGCACATGGAGTATCACGGGAAGATCGGACTCCTGTGCCAGCTTCAACTGCTGAACAAAGTAATATTCCTGCTTCTCCCGATCCAGTCCTTCGACAAAAAAATCGAGGCCGATTTCGCCGATAGCAACGGGACGAGCGCTCTGTAGCTTCTCGCGCAGCATATCCAGGTCTTCCGGCGCGGCTTGTTCAGCAAATAAAGGGTGAATGCCGAGAGCAGGAGCACAGAGGGTATAACGCTCCGCCAGCGCCAGCACCGTATCGAAATTTGCGCGTCCGATTGCCGGCACTACAATTTTCGCAACTCCGGCCTTCTGGGCTTGTTCGACGACGGAATCGCGGTCCGCGTCGAACTCGGCTGCATCCAGGTGACAATGACTATCGACGAGGCCGCGCGCGGACACGGATATCCTGCCCTACTTGGTCGAGGCTCAGAATATCAAGCTCGACACGCTGCGACATATCGGTCAGTTCCGGCAATGCGAACATGCCGCGCGCTCCATCGCCCAGCAACGTTGGGGCGTAATACATCAGCAATTCGTCAGCCAGCCCTTCGCGTAGCAGCGCACCATTGAGATGGGCGCCCGCTTCCACCAGCACTTCATTGATTTCACGTGCGGCCAGAACCTGCATCAGGCTGGCGAGGCAAACCTGGCCATTACTCGCCGGGAGTTCAAGCACCGTCACACCCAGACCGCGCAAAGCCTCGACTTTTTGCGTTTGCCCTTCGAAGCAGGCAATGAGGGTATTGCCGCCTTGCAGTATTTTGCTTTCGGGAGGTATGCGCAACGTACTGTCCACCACCACGCGCAGCGGCTGGCGGCCGATATCGAATTGACGCACGGTCATTTGCGGATCGTCCGCGAGTACCGTGCCTATCCCGGTGAGTATTGCGCAGGATCGGGCACGCCAGCGTTGCACGTCGCTGCGCGCAGCAGGGCCGGTAATCCATTGGCTGACGCCGTTGGCGAGAGCGGTCCGGCCATCCAGACTGGCAGCCACTTTCACGGTTACCCACGGCCGACCGCGCGTCATGCGCGAGATGAAACCGGGATTGAGCTGTCGCGCTTCCTTTTCCATCAAGCCGCCACAGGTTTCGATGCCATGCGATTCCAGCAGCTTAAGCCCGCTACCCGCGACCCTGGGGTTGGGATCGCTCATCGCCGCCACCACACGACGCACGCCGGCATCCACCAGCGCCTGCGCGCACGGCGGAGTGCGTCCGTGATGGCTGCAAGGCTCAAGCGTCACATAAACGTCGGCCCCTCTAGCGGCCTCACCCGCCTGGCGCAGGGCGTGGACTTCGGCATGCGGCTCGCCGGCACGCTCGTGCCAGCCTTCGCCGAT
>CAMLME010000042.1 GCA_946481235.1 uncultured Methylobacillus sp.
CAGGATGCCTGCGCCAATATCATCGATACC
The DNA here is from genome assembly GCA_946481235.1 of uncultured Methylobacillus sp. The sequence continues at coordinate 31 of CAMLME010000042.1, forward strand.
CTGAAAATGGCAAAGGACTTGCGCCCCGGGCAGCGCAATAACCTTGACGCACTATGCCGCCATTACGGTATCGATAACTCTTCGCGCACTTTGCATGGCGCACTGCTCGACGCGGAGTTGCTGGCAGATGTCTATCTGGCGATGACGCGCGGCCAGGAAAGCCTGATGATGGATATCGAGGAGCCGCCGCGTGGCATTGGCGAGGAGGCGGTGGTGATTCGTACCCAGCCGCTGCTGGTTGTGAGTGCGGATGAAAGCGAGCTCGAGGCCCATCGCAACTATCTTGCCGGGCTGGATAAAGCGGCAGGTGGTGCAAGTTTATGGAAGCAGATCGAGGCTGCTCCGACAGAGTAATTACTGGCGCAATGCGTCGGCCCAGCTATTGGGGGTTTCGAATAGCCTGACGCGTTCCAGGCGCAGATGGTTACCGTAGGTGTCGCGATATAGCGCATCGAGGATGCGGAAGGCTTCCGCCGCCATATTTTCCGCCGTCGGTACGCTTTGCATCACCACTGTCTTGTGATCCGGCAAGCTTTCCAGGAACTCGCGCACGGCGGTATCGCCCTGGTAAACCAGGAATGCATGATCCCACACATCCACAACCGCCTTGCGGGCGATCGCCTTGACGTCGGAGAAGTCCATCACCATCCCTTGTTCCGAGCTTCCTTCCTGCTGGATCACATCTCCTGAAAGCGTGATTTCGATGGAATAGCGATGGCCATGCAGGTTACGGCACTGGCTTTTGTGGCTGGGAATGCGATGGCCGGCATCGAATTCAAGGCGAGTTGTGATTTGCATGGCGAGATTATAGCAGGCGGCGCAAGGGGAGTGGCTTGTGCCGGAGACGTGCGTCAGGCTGAGCCAGGGTGTTAAGATAAAAACATTGCTACTGTCAGGGTGTATTCATGATTGCAATTCTCGAAGCTCGTAATGCTGGCCTGTTATCGCGAGAGCACTGGCTGGGCAATCTGGTTGCGGGCATTATTGTCGGCATCGTAGCCTTGCCGCTGGCCATGGCATTCGCGATTGCGTCGGGAGCCAAGCCAGAGCAGGGGCTCTACACTGCGATCATCGCAGGATTGCTGACATCGTTATTCGGTGGTAGCCGACTGCAAATTGCCGGGCCTACCGGGGCGTTCATCGTGATTCTTTCCGGAATCACCGCCGAATACGGCATCGAAGGCTTGCAAGTGGCAACGCTGATGGCAGGCGTCATGCTGCTGTTGATGGGGCTGGCCCGTCTCGGCGGCGTCATCCGCTTTATCCCGGATCCTGTCATCGTAGGATTCACCGCGGGTATCGCAGTGATTATTTTCGTTGGGCAATGGAAGGAATTCTTCGGATTGCAGCCGATGGAGAGTGCCGATCATTTTCATGAAAATCTCTGGCAAATGGTTTTGGCATTTCCTCAGCTGCAACTTGAAACGGCCTTGCTGGGATGTGCAACGCTGGTGGTATTACTGATCTCTCCGCGATTCCTCAAGCGCATTCCAGCGCCGCTGGTCGCAATGGTTTTTGCCGCCATAGTGCAAGGAGTTTTCAAATTCGAAGGTGTTGCGACCATAGGCAGCGCTTTCGGCGGCATTCCGCAAAGCCTGCCGCACTTCGCGCCGCCCTCGCTGTCCTTGTCCGACATGCTGCATCTGATCGGCCCGGCATTTACGATTGCCTTGCTGGGCGCCATCGAGTCCTTGCTGTCCGCAGTCGTTGCCGACGGCATGGCGGGAACCCGGCACGACTCCAACCAGGAGCTGGTCGGGCAGGGCATCGCCAATATTTTTTCCCCACTGTTCGGCGGATTTGCCTCTACCGGGGCCATCGCGCGCACCGCGACCAGCATACGCAATGGAGCTACCGGCCCGCTGGCCGGCATCGCGCATGTGGTGACGCTAGTGGTCATCGTGCTCCTGCTGGCCCCTCTCGCCGTGCATATCCCATTATGCGGATTGGCGGCCATCCTGTTCGTCGTTGCCTACAACATGAGCGAGATGCACCGTTTTACGCACATGGTGCGCACCGCGCCAAAGCCGGATATCGCCGTGCTGCTGATCACCTTTGCGCTGACGGTTTTCGGCGATCTGGTCATTGCGGTCAATATCGGGGTTTTGCTGGCGGCATTGCTCTTCATGAAGCGCATGGCAGAGGCGGTCAGCCTGGAAGTGCAATCGCACGAAGCGTTGCGGGAGGAAGTTGCCGACGGCAATTTCTTATTGCATCCGGGTACGGTGGTCTACATGATGGAGGGGCCTTTTTTCTTCGGAGCAGCGGAACGGCTTGAAAGCACGCTGGAGCGCGTGCACAGCCATGCAGACACGCTGGTGCTGCGCCTGGGGCAGGTGCCTTTCATCGACGCGACCGGCATGCAATCGTTGTGGGATTTGCTCGATGTCTGCAAGAAAAACGGCACCCGTTTGGTGCTGAGCGAGGCACGGCCCAACGTGCTCGAAAAATTGAGGCGCGCAGGCTTGCTTGGGCAGATCGGTCAGGAGAACGTTTTCGGCCATATCCGGCAATTGGACCAGCAGGTACAATCACAGCCCTGACCCTTGCCTGGTGGGAGATTCATGCGGCTATTTGCAGTGATATTGGCGACCTGCTGGAGTTTTCTGGCGCATGGCGCGGACGATGTGCCGCTCATTGCCGCCGCTTCTGATCTTCAAACAGCCTTGCGCGAGGTTGCGCAGGCATTCCACTCCGCCACCGGGCATAAAGTCGAAATCGTTTTCGGCTCCAGCGGCAACATGGCCGCCCAAATACGGCAGGGCGCACCGTTTCAGATGTTTCTTTCGGCGGATGAAAAGTACGTGCTCGACCTGGCGAAGACCGGGTTTACTCGTGACGAAGGGCAGCTTTATGCACTCGGCCGTATAGCGCTGTTCGTGCCAAACCATTCGCTCTTGAAAGCCGACGAGCAGTTTGTCGGATTACGCACTGCGCTGAAAAACGGCCAGATTGAGCGTTTCGCAATCGCCAACCCGTCTCATGCGCCATACGGAAGAGCGGCGCGCGAGGCTTTGCGGACAGTTCAGCTTTGGGAGCCGCTGCAATCCAAGCTGATCCTGGGCGAGAATGTTTCCCAGGCCGCACAATTCGCGACGAGCGCGAATGCCAGCGGCGGCATAGTCGCCTATTCGCTGGCATTGACTCCCGCCATGCAGAAAGCCGGGCGCTATGCATTGATTCGACAGGACTGGCATGCGCCCCTGCGTCAGCGCATGGCGTTGACCAAGAAGGCCGGGCCGGGTGCGGAAGCGTTTTATGCGTTTCTGCAGCAGGATAAAGCACGCTCGATTCTCGCGCGCAACGGCTTCGCGATGCCGCAGGAAGGCCGCTGATGGATTGGCAGGCGCTCCGGCTCTCGTTGCTGCTGGCTATTGCGACGACCATGCTGTTGCTGCCGGTGAGCATTTTTGTCGGGCGCTGGATGGCGGAAAGCAGTTTCCGCGGCAAGATACTGCTTGAAGCCGCCATCGCCACGCCGCTGGTGCTGCCGCCTACCGTCATCGGTTATTACCTGCTGGTCGGCATGGGCGCCCATTCGCCGCTAGGCGCAGGGTTTTCCGAATTGTTCGGGCGGCCGCTGGTATTCAACTTTAGCGGGTTGCTGATTGCCTCCGTCCTGGTCAATCTGCCGTTCGCCATCCAGCCCGCGCAGCGCGCATTCGAGGCTATACCGCAGGATGTGCGCGATGCCGCGCAATGCTGCGGCATGTCCTTCTGGCGTTCGCTGTGGGCGGTCGATCTGCCGTTGGCATGGCCCGGTGTGCTTACCGGGTTGACGCTGTCGTTTGCGCATACGCTGGGCGAGTTCGGCGTGGTCCTGATGGTCGGTGGTGCGATTCCGGGCGAAACCAAAACTGTTTCCATCGCGATCTATGACCAGGTGCAGTCGCTCAACTTTGAAGGGGCGGGCAGCATGTCCTTGCTGCTGCTGCTGATTTCACTGGGGCTGCTGGTCTTCGTCAATCTTCTCGGCCGGTATGCCGGCCGTCTCCATGCCTACCGCAATGTCTGAACTGCTCGTGCGTCTGCAGCAGGAATCGCCCATCCCCATGGATGCCGAGCTGCGCTGCATGGGCGGCCAGCTGCTGGCTCTGGTCGGCCCCTCGGGAAGCGGGAAGACGACGCTGTTGCGAGCCCTTGCGGGACTGGTGCAGCCCAAGCACGGAGTCATTAGCTGTGGCGGCGAAACCTGGTTCGACAGCGCAGCCGGGCATTACCTGCCGGCACGCAAGCGGCGTGTCGGCTATGTACCGCAGCATTTTGCGTTGTTTCCCCATCTCGATGTGCTGCACAACGTCATGTCCGGCATGCTGCACCGCGCGCCAGAAACGCGCGAAGCTGCAGCGCACGATCTGCTCGAACGGGTGAATCTGGCGGGACTGGAATCACGCAAGCCTGGGCAGCTGTCCGGCGGCCAGCAGCAACGAGTGGCTGTGGCCCGGGCGCTGGCGCGGGAGCCACAGGTGCTGTTGCTGGACGAACCATTTTCTGCAGTGGACCACGCAACCCGCGAGCGGCTATATGGCGAATTGGCAATGCTGAAGCAGACCCTGTCCATGCCCATGGTGATGGTGACGCACGATTTGCGTGAGGCGATGCTGCTGGCGGATGAAATGTGCGTGCTGCATCGCGGCAGGACGCTGCAAACGGATAAACCGCTTGAGCTGGTAGCCAGGCCCGTGAGTACGGATGTGGCGCGGCTGATTGGCATACGCAATATTTATCGCGGAGAGATTGTCGGGCATGAGCCGGAACTGGAGTGCACCCAGTTACGTTTCGGCGCCGCCGTGCTGAAGACTCCATATCGCCCCGAACTCATACCGGGCAGCCGGGTGCAATGGGTGATTCCTTCCGACGGCGTCGTGTTTCATCGCCGCGACCGTCCATCGCACACCGAACGCGAAAATCAATTGCAAGGCATCGTCGATACGGTGCATAAGTTGGGGGAAATTACCCGTCTGGCGGTACGCATGGATGATGAAGACCGTTCGCTACTATGGCTCGATGTACCCAGCCACCTTGCGCGGCGTAACGAGATTGCGGTGGGCGTGACCGCGACCGTGTCGTTGACGGTCGCTGCGATTCACATCATCGACAGCACTTCATAGCCCGGCCAGCGTCCTGACATGCGCGCTTGCGCTATCTGCCAGCGAAGGCAAGTCATAGCCGCCTTCAAGCGATGATACGATACGCCCCTGAGCGTGTTTCCGCGCAATATCCTTGATGAACTCCGTTATCCAGATGTAATCCTCGCGCACCAGCCTCAATTCGGCGAGCGGATCCAGTGCATGCGCATCGAAGCCCGCCGAAACAAACACCATCTGTGGTTTGAATTTTTCCAGGGCCGGCGCGAATTCATTCTCCACCGCTGTGCGGAAACCCTTGCCGTCTGTCATCGCCGGCAAGGGCATGTTGACCATGCGTTCGGTGCGCGTGTCGGCGCCGCGATAGGGGTAGAAAGGGTGTTGAAAAGTCGAGCACAGCATCACGTGCGGGTTGTCGCGAAAGATGTTCTCCGTGCCGTCGCCGTGGTGAACATCGAAGTCCATGATCGCGACACGTTCGATGCCATGTTTTGCAATGGCATGCGCCACTCCAACCGCCACATTATTGAAAATGCAGAATCCGGCGGCATTGGCGATGCCCGCATGATGTCCGGGCGGACGGATGCAGCAGAAGGCATTCTGCACCTTGCCCGCCATGACGAGATCGGTTGCCAGCACGGTTGCGCCCGCCGCATGCAGCGCTGCCGAAAGTGTCATCGGCCCCATCGCGGTGTCCGGATCGAGGCGCACGATACCGGCAGGTGGTGCGATTCCGCGGATACGTTTCACATAGGCGGGGGAGTGAACGCGGGTAAGTTGCTCGTCTGTCGCGAGCGGCGCTTCATGGATTTGCAGGTGTTCCATGATCTTTGCGCGCGCAAGCTGCTCCTTGATCGCCGAAATGCGTGCCGGCGATTCCGGATGATGGCCATCCATCACATGTAGCAGCGTATCCGGATGGCTGATGAACGCAGTCGTCATGCGAGTTCCGCAAAAAGCTTTCGATAAGACTCTAGCCGGATTTCGCTGATTTTTCCATCCCTTACCGCATTCAGGATAGCGCAGTCGGGTTCCTTGAGATGGCGGCAATTATTGAAGCGGCATTTACCCAGATAAGGCCGGAACTCTACAAAAGACCGTTCCATTTCGTCCGAGCTGAGGTGATTCAGGCCAAACTCCTGCAGACCGGGGGAGTCGATCAGACTGCTCTCGCTGTCCAGGTGGTAAAGTCGGGCCGAGGTGGTGGTGTGCTTGCCGCTATCCAGCACGGAGGAGATTTCCTGCGTGCGGGAGTTGGCGTCAGGCAGCAACGCATTCACCAACGTCGACTTGCCCATGCCGGATTGGCCGACCAGCACGCTGGTGTGCCCTTGCAGCAAAGGGCGCAATTGCGATGCATCCTGTCTGGCGGAAAGTGTTTCTACCGCATATCCAAGCGAGCGATAAAGTTCTAAACGGTCAAGCGCCGCAGCAGTTTCAGGCAGGTCGCTCTTGTTAAGCAGAATCAAGGCCTTGATATCGGCCGCTTCGGCGGCGATCAGGCAACGGCTCACGAGATCTTCATAAAAGCTGGGTACTGCGGCGATCACGATAACGATCTGCGAGACATTGGCGGCCAGCAGTTTTTTGCGGTATTCATTGCTTCGGTAGAGCAGGCTGCTGCGCGGAAGGATGTTTTCTACCACTCCCTCATTGTCCGCGGTCATCCGGATTTCCACCCGGTCGCCGCAGGCAAGATCATTTTTTTTGCCGCGTGTCACGCAACTGATCTGTGTCCCGTCATTCAGTTCGACATCGTAGCGCAAGCCGAATGAGGCAATGACAAGTGCGGGCAGTAATTCCGACTTCGAGGGGTTTTGTTTTTGCATGGCGTCATTATTGCCTATTTTCGTTATGTCCGAGGCCGGAAGGAACTTTCCATTGCCGCCAGGCGTCGTTCTATTGAGGTATAAAGCTGCGCTTGCGTAAGCAAACAAACTTAATTCCAAATTACTTCATTTAATGATCTTGATATAGGGGTTCAGTGACTTAAGGAGAATAGTCATGAACATACTCGTTCATGCGCTGCGAACGCTATTGATTGCCAATGTACTTGCATTTGCACAGGTTGCTAACGGCGGCGAAACCGGTGAGATGGAAATGACACCGAGCGCGCAAGAGATGCCCACAGTGGTCCCGAGCAAGCAGGAAACTGCTGAATCGGTATTTGCCAAGCTTGATAACGGCAAGAAAGGTTACATTTCCCTGGCCGATGTGACGGTGCTGCCAGGGTTTGATCGCGTCTTTCAGAGTTCCGACGGCAACCATGATGGCAAGCTGTCGCTCAAGGAATTCAAGTCGGCATGGCCGGTATATTCAGGCACTACCGATCCGACCGATGGCGCGCCGGGCCCCAAATAGTCCGGGTGTAGAGACGCAGGGAGACTTGCCGTTTAGCGGTCGAACTTGTAGTAAGTGTTATTCAGATAACGGGCGACGTGTATCTCTTCATCCTCGAACCATTGCAGCCCGAGGTTGGTATTGCAATTGCGGATTTGCTGTACCAGCGCACTGCCGTCACTGACCTTGCGATCGTCTCGCGTATAAATGCCGGAGCCATCGCCCCCGAAACTGCTGGCGTGACACGAAATGCAGTGCTTCTCTACCAGCGCCTTGCCGATGTCGGCGTTGCCTCGCGCAAATGGGTCGGCATGTCCTGTCGTGGAAAACAATCCAATTGATACAAGACCGATGGCTACGATGCGCATGGGGTGCTCCTTCAGGATTCGAGCTTGGCGATCCGTATGCTTGCTGGCGGATGAGAATCGTAAAACGCCGAATGCAACGGATCTGGCGTCAAGGTCGAAGCATTGTCACGATAAAGTTTGACCAATGCCTCGACCAGATGTTTCGCATCGGAATGTGTAGCCGCATATTCATCGGCCTCGAATTCGTTTTTGCGGGAATAACCCGCAAGCAACGGCCTGAACAGGAAAGTGAAGACCGGACTTACGAGGATGAACAGCAGGAGCGCCATGTAGTTGCTTGCGGTGGCGACACCGAGATCGGCATAAAACCAAGGCTGATTAACGAGCCAGCCAAGCAGGGCCAGACCAAAGAAGCTGACGATGAACATCAGCGCAATGCGCTTGATGACGTGTTTATGCTTGAAGTGGCCCAGTTCGTGCGCCAATACGGCCTCGATTTCGTCCGCATCCAGGCGGTCGAGCAGGGTATCAAAAAACACTACGCGCTTGGCAGCGCCGAAGCCGGTGAAGTAGGCGTTGCCATGGCTGCTGCGGCGCGAACCGTCCATCACATACAATCCTTGCGACTTGAAGCCGCAACGCGTCAGCAAGGTTTCAATGCGTGTTTTCAGCGCTTCGTCGGTCAATGGCGAGAATTTGTTGAACAAGGGCGCGATGACTGTCGGATAAACGGCCAGCATCAGCAGGTTGAAGCCCGACCACAGCACCCATAGATACAGCCACCACCAGTTGCCGGCCCCCTGCATCAGCCACAGTGCTGCAAACAGCAAGGGAGCGCCGAGCGCCAGGCCGACCACCGCGTGCTTGATCAAATCGGTGAAGAACATGCTGCGCGTCATCTTGTTGAAGCCGAAGCGCTCGTCCACGACGAAGGCCTTGTAATAATCCAGCGGAATCTCGACCAGGCTGCTGATGACGAAAGCAGAAAGGATGACCAGGGCGCCGCGGAAAATCTCGGCGTCAGGCAGAATCCCGCGCCAAGCTTCGTCTATCCACTGCAGGCCACCGCCCAGCGTGAATGCAAACAACAGAACGGCCTGCACCAGGCTTTCGATGATGACCAGCCGCGTCTTGGCCGAGGAGTAGTCGGCGGCTTTCTGATGCGCATCCAGGCTGATATTGTTCGCGAAAGCCGGAGGAACGATGTTCCTGTGCGACTGGATATAAGCGATATGTCGCCGTCCCAGCCAGAAACGGATCAGTGTGGTCAGAACAAGCAAGCTCAGGAACAGGGCGGTAAAAGCGGTCATCGTGATTTATTTTCGGTTAAACTCGACACTATTTGGAAGCGTTGAAAGGCACTAAGGTTCATTATGGCACAAGATAACAACAATCTAATCTGGATCGATATGGAGATGAGCGGGCTGCTCCCCGACAGCGATGTCATTCTGGAGCTCGCGGTCGTTATCACCGATGCCAATCTGGACATTCTCGCTGAATCTCCCGTCCTCGTCGTGCATCAGTCCGACGAGGTGCTGGACGGCATGGACGCATGGAACAAGGGCACCCATGGCAAGTCCGGCCTGATCGACAAGGTGAAGGCCTCGACGCTGGACGACGCAGCGGCAGAAGCGCAAATGATCGAATTCCTCAAGGAGTGGGTCCCCGCCAACAAGTCGCCGATGTGCGGCAATTCCATCTGCCAGGATCGCCGTTTCATGGCGCGCTATATGCCCAAGCTGGAAGCGTACTTCCACTACCGTAACCTGGATGTCAGCACGCTGAAGGAGTTGTCCCGCCGCTGGGCGCCCAAGGTGTACGACGGTTTCAAGAAGGCCGGCAAGCACACCGCGCTGGCGGATATTCACGAGTCCATCGAAGAGCTGAAGTACTACCGTGAGCACTTCATCAAACTGGACTAAGCGGCAGATTCAAAACTGGTACAACCACCCTGCCCGTGTCGAGTAGCCTTCGTAAGTGTGTCCGCCCTTGGCATCTGCATCGAAATAGCGCGCGCTGATGTCGAAGGCCATATTTCCACTGATGGCGTAGTTGTAGCCTAATTCGAGCGTATTGGTGACTGCATCGAAGCGATAGGCAGTGCGCGACTCGCCATGTTCGGACAGTGCCGTGTCCGGCGTTTGTGCCGTATAGCGCAAAGGAGTGCCGGATAGCGATGACTGGGGTGCGGAAGAAAACTGATCACCGAAAATCCGGGCGGCTTTTGCATAAATCGAGCCTTGGGTTGTCAGGCGAAAATCCGCACTTAATTGCCAGCCATGGTTGCGTAGATCGAACACACGGCTGTCTTCCGCATGGCGGCGGTCCGCCATCCATCCAGCGGTCATGCGCAACTTATCCGTAAAATATTTCCCGACGGTAATACCAAGATGATTGATCCACCCGTCGCGGATTTCGCTGTCGCGATATTCCAGACGCTCGGCGCCCAGCGCGAAGTCAATCCAGGGTGACGTGAATCCAGGCAATGGTTGAATTCGGTAGCGGGCGCCTGCGCTGGCAGAAACGAGGCTGAGGTCGTCGTAATGCAATTGTTTGTTCAACTGAATGCCGGCGCGGGCGACAAGGCCGCTGTGGGAGGTGATGCGCATGCTGCGGCTAATGTTTGCGCCAAGCTGAAGTGCGGTATCTTCCTGCACGTCCTGACTGTATTCCGCGTGGCCGATATTGCTGTCGTGAGCGAGCGCAGCTTCCATGGCGATATGTGTTGCATCGGCCTGCGCGGTTCCCGCCAGCGCCTGACACGCGAGAATGAAGATACAATGTTGCCAGTTCATGCTTGACACCCCTTTTAATTCAAGAATATAAAGCACTTACCATGTCAAAACAATCCGAAGTGCTCGAGGCGCGTCGCGAGTTCCTGATCCGTGCCTTGCAGGCCGGAGTTTACACATTGGCGGGGAGCTTATTATTGCCAGGGGCGGCGCGTGCTGGAGCGCTGGGCAAGGTGCCTCGGGAATTGCCGGCCGGACAGTCGATCTATGATTTACGTGGCGAAGTTCTGGTCAACGGAAAACCTGCCACTATGAATACCGTGATCGGTCATAGCGACCGTATCGAAACCGCGAAAGATGGGCAGCTGATTTTTGTGGTGGGAAAGGATGCCTTTTTGATGCGCGGCAGTAGCAAGCTGGAGCTTTCTGGCGACGACTCTTTGCTGGTGTCGGGTTTGCGACTGGTGAGTGGAGCACTTTTGTCTGTTTTTGGCAAAAAACAACATCATTTCAGTACGGCGACCGCCACGATAGGCATCCGTGGAACCGGCCTCTATGTCGAGGCGCAGGAGGATCTTTCCTATGTTTGCACCTGCTACGGAACCACTGATATTGTTGCGCTCAATGATACTGCCAGCCAGGAAACCATTGTTTCGCAGCATCATGATGCGCCGCGTTACATTCTTGCCGACGGTACAAGTGGGCAGCGCATTCGCACAGCGCCTTTCAAGAATCACACAGACCTTGAACTTGCTCTTATCGAGGCGTTGGTAGGTCGTACGCCACCCTTCAATTTGTTCGATGAAGGCTATGGCAGTCCCCGACGATACTGATGGCAAAAAAAAGGGTGCGAAGCGCACCCTCAAGGAGGAGATTTAAGCTTTGGAGAAAAGCTCGCTTATATCTAAGCAATAGCTATGCCAAAATTTCATTTCCTCACATGAGGGAGCGGTAAATATTCAGGTAGTCCAGAGCGCTGTGATCCCAGCTTAAATCCACCGCCATCCCATTCTGTTGGATCTTGCGCCATTCCGCCTTATTTCCATAGCAAGCCAATGCGCGCTGAATAGTAGTCAACAGATCATTGGTGTTTGCCAGATCGAACACGAAGCCGTTGGCACTGCCGTTCGCCAGCGAAGATGCGGTCGTGTCATGCACCGAGTCGGCCAGTCCGCCGGTGCGACGTACAACCGGTGGCGTGCCATAGCGCAGGCCATACATCTGGTTTAGTCCGCACGGCTCGAAGCGCGACGGCATGATGAAGATATCCACACCAGCCATGATCATGTGAGAGAGAGGTTCGTTGTAACCTATGGTGACGCTAACCTGTTGCGGATGCTCCAATGCCAGTTGCAGGAAGCCTTGCTCCAACGCGGGATCGCCGCCGCCGAGCACCGCAATCTGACAGCCTTGTTTCAGCAAAGGGGCTGAGCACTTCAGGAATAAGTCCAAGCCTTTCTGGCTGGTGAGACGACTGACGACGCCTAGCAGCGGCATTGCGGCGTCCTGCGTCAAGCCAAGCCGATGTTGCAATGCCAGCTTCACTGTGTCTTTCTTGCTCAGGTTATCGCTATCGTAGGTCTGCGGAAGATGCTGATCTTCGGCCGGATTCCATTCCGTGGTGTCGATGCCGTTCAGGATACCGTGAATGTCCTTGCTGCGCGTCGCAAGCAAGCCTTGTAAACCGAAACCGTATTCCGCCGTCTGGATTTCTTGTGCATACGTGGGACTGACGGTCGCGATGCTGTCCGCATAAAACACGCCGGCTTTCAGGAAGGACAGCTGCCCGTAATATTCAAAACCATTGATAGTGAAACCATCGCGCGGCAATCCGAGTCTCTCTACCCATTCGGCCGGGAAATTTCCCTGGAAGGCTAGATTATGGATTCCGAGCACTGATTTGGCGCACGGCGACCCTGAATAGTGCATATATGCCGGGGTTAAACCACCCTGCCAATCGTTGCAGTGAACGATATCCGGGATCCAGTCGGCCAAAGGGCTGGCCTTGCTGCCAAGAATTGCCGCAATCCGGGAAAGAATGCCGAAGCGTAATGGGTTGTCCACCCATTCGTGCCCAGTGCTGTCGAGGTAAGGGCCGCCATCCCGGTCGTATAGCTGGGGATGGTCGATCACCATGACGGGTACGCCGGTATCCGGCATTTCGCCGGTCAGTATGGTGACGTTACCTACCATGGGAAGCCATTTCAGTTCCAGCAGGGCACGCGTGTTGCGTAACTTGGCTAGCACTTGGCGATACCCCGGGATCAGCAGGCGGACGTCTTCGCCCAGATGCCTCATTGCCGCTGGCAAAGAGCCGCTGACATCGGCAAGCCCTCCGGTTTTGATGAGCGGATAGGCTTCTGAAGTAACGTAGAGAATGCGCAACGGAATATCTTTCTATCGGGACATCTGGCCCGCATTGCGGCGCGGTCAGACCTTGGCAGTTATCGTCAAGGGGTCAAACCTGTTAGAATAATTGATCAACCTG
>CAMLME010000043.1 GCA_946481235.1 uncultured Methylobacillus sp.
TGCACTTAGCCAATACTGGTGGCGAAACCGTCGCGCTGAACCCGTTCACCGGGACGAAGCAAGCATCTATCAGGAACACCCAGTCGCCCGAATCTGTTGCAAGCAACGCGGTCGCATGGGCGAACTACAACCTGTCGAAGCAGCGTTTGGCGCAGGAGCAGGCGAACCAAGGAAAGCCGCAATGGGACGCCACTCGTGGACAGTTTGTGTACGCGCCGACCGCCACATCGCCAACTGGCAAAGCCATCACGCCCACCGGCCTAAGTGAAAGGGGCGTTAATCCGCCTGCCGAATACAATAAATCGGCAACAGGCTTGGTTGAGTTGCGGAACAGCCTGAAGAATTACCGCGATGTCATCAAAAATGTCGGCGGTACTCGTGCCGTACCCGGATCGGACAATTCAGTAGCACTCAAAGCCGCACATACCTCTGTAATGATGGGCTTGAAGAACGCAATGGAGTTGGGCGCATTGGCTGGCCCTGACGTGGAAGTTTTGAGCGGCATGTTGCTTGATCCGACCTCTAGTGGCGGTTTATGGCGTGGCCCGGATGGCATAAATGCGCAACTTGGTCAGGTTGATAAATATCTTGATAGCCGCACAAACGCTGTTGAACAGGTGTATGGGCGCAAGGTTCCTAACGGCGGTTCGACGCCGCCTAAAAATTTAGGAACGGGCATGCCTTCTGATATTGACGCACTGTTAAAGAAATATGGGGGGCAATAATGGCGAGCCGCGAAGAACTCTATTCGGCACTACGCAACGCAGATGCAGCGGGCGACGTTGAGGGGGCGCGCAAACTGGCGGCGTACATCAAGTCAATGCCATCAGAAACTACAGCAGCCCCGAAACAAACTTCATTGCTTGATGATGTAAAACAGGGCGCGGGCAATCTTGTTGCTGGCGCTGTCCGTGGCGCTGGCTCCATTGGCGCAACCCTGCTTTGGCCGATAGACAAAGCAACCGACATTATCAAGGGCGATCGTGGGCCGACTGTTACCGGGCTTGTAACTGGAAAACAGCCACTGAGCCGCAACGAAGAGCGACGCCAAGCAATGGATGATGGCTTGCGCACCCTTGGGGCAGAACCTGATTCATTGGTCTACAAGGGCGGCAAGCTTCTCGGCGAATTAGCCGGAACGGCAGGCGCAGGCGGAGCGGTTGCCAGAGGTGCAGCGGTTGTCGCTCCGAGACTTGCCGCATCGCCCATTGGTACAAAGGTGGTCGAATCCATTGCCTCAAACGGCTTCAGGACTGGGGCGCCGGCTGCAACCACCTTTGCAGGGAAGGCGGCAGACCTGGGAATTCGTGCTGCTGGCGGTGCGGCTGCTGGCGGTGCTGCTGCTGGATTGGTGAATCCTAATGACGCAGGAACCGGGGCCATTGTTGGCGGGTTAATGCCTCCAGCCATAAGTGGAATAGGTGCCGCTGGGCGCTATGGAGCCAACGCGGCAAGGTCGCTTGTGCAACCCTTCACCGAAAAAGGGCAGAACGAAATCGCGCAGAACGTTATCCGCCGCTTTGCCCAAGGTGGACCGACGGCGCTCAATGCCTCCGAGATTGTCCCCGGCTCAGTGCCTACGCTTGCGGAGGCGACGGGGAACGCTGGGCTTGCGACGCTTCAGCGTGGCGCGCGCGACCTTCGCCCGAATGCTTTTGTTGAGAGAGAGGGGCAGAATACGGCGGCACGTAGCGCATTGTTCGACAAGCTGGCGGGGGATCAGGCGGGCATCGATGCGGCCAAAATTTCCAGGGATGATGCGGCTGAAGCACTGTACGGCAAGGCATTTGCGGCTGATGCAATGCGTCGGGATCTTGCCAAGTCAGCGAAAGAAGCCCGTGCGCCATTTGTTGGTGCCGGCCTGTCTGGAGCCGGAGAGGATCTTGCAACGCCAGGCTTGCGCGAGCTAGCGCAGCGGCCACAATTCAGGCAGGCGACAGAGGATGCAAAGCGTCTTGCGGCAAACAAGGGCCATAACATCAAAGACCCGTTGCAATCGCTCGAAGGGCTGCACTACGTAAAACTGGCGCTCGACGACATGATGAATCCAGCCGCCGCGACCGCGATGGGGAGAAACGCCAGTGCGGCAGTTGGCGACATGCGTAACAAGCTGGCCGATGAAATTGCAAAAGTATCCCCGCTGTACGGCAATGCGCGGCAGACCTACGCCGAGATGAGCCCGCAGATCACTGCCATGGAGACGTTGCAAGGACTGAAGCTGACCGATGCGCAGGGCAATATCACATTGTCGAAGGTGCAGAACGCTATCCGAAACCTTGAGGCAGACCTGAACAAAAAGGGGATTAGTGGCGCCAAGGCATTGAGTAAGGATCAGTTGAAAGGGCTCTATTCGATCCGGGATGATCTGCTGCGACAGGCCAACTTGGGGCTGGGTAAGTCCGCCGGCAGTAACACATACCAGAATTTTTCCACCAACAATGCTCTCAATTCGTTCTTGGGCAATACATTAACGCGCCTTGCAGATAAGGTCGGCATAGGTGGAATTGTCGGGCAGGCCGGAAAGCTGGCTTATTCAGGCCCGGATGAGGCAATCAGGAACAAGCTGGTGGACATGATGCTTGAGCCGAAGTTGGCGGTTCCTGGATTGCTTGATATGGCGCCAGCGGAAGCCCCCGGGCTGTTGTCTAGTGTTTTGACTGATCCGCGTCTTCAGCTGCCGCTCTATCGATCCGGTCCTGTGTTAGGGAGCGACCGGTAAAGAGCGTGTAGAAGAAGTTGCCGAAGAATGCCAGGAGCAAAAGAACAATAGCCTTCGTTATTACGTAGTCGATGTGACTCATTTTTCGTCTCCTGATAGTTTCCAGAATTATACAAGCCGCCACAGAGCGGCTTTTTCTTTGCGCGAGGCAAAGCCCAGATTTACAACCAAAGAACCAAGGGAGGTTCCATGCAAATTGATAAAGAAACCCAAAAAGAAGCTATCAAAGAAGCCTTGCGGGAGTGGCTGAACGAGCAATATGCAGCGTTTGGCCGGCGGGCATTTACAAGCCTGGTTGCAGCGGCATTCGTCGGCTGTGTGTATCTAGCGCTAATTGGGGCAGGGTGGAAGAAATGAATTTTGATGACGCATTCGACCGTCTGATTGGGCACGAGGGCGGTTATTCAAATAATCCGCGCGATCCTGGAGGCGAAACCATGTGGGGCGTCACGGAGCGAGTTGCCCGAGCCCATGGCTACACCGGGCCAATGGGAATGCTGTCGCGCGAGCGGGCGAAGAATATCGCAAAGGTGGCCTATTGGGACCGCATCCAGGCGGACAAGTACGACGGTGCGATCGGTTTCCAGGTCTTCGATGCTGCCTACAACCACGGCATCGAGAATGCCGTGCGCTTCCTGCAGCGTGCCGTCGGCGTGGCTGATGACGGCCTTATTGGCCCGATCACGCTGGCTGCAATCCAGCGCATGACCGTGACGGACGTGCTGTCACGCTTCAACGCTGAGCGGCTGGAGTTCTATACCAAGCTGTCCACCTGGGACACGTTTGGTAAGGGCTGGGCCCGGCGCATTGCCGGAAACCTGAAATACCAAGCGGAGGATGCATAATGGACCCGATAACCATCGCAATGGGGCTGGCCCAGTTCGTGCCCGGCCTGCTCAAATGGATCACCGGCAGCGACAAGGCGGAAGAGGTTGCTCAAAAGGCTGTCGATATCGCCCAAGCGGTAACAGGTCAGCCGACCGGCGACGCGGCCCTGAAAGCATTGCAAGCTGATCCGAACTTGGTTCTGCAGTACCGGCAGGCTGTTTTGGCGCAAGAAGTACAGTTCCAGCAAATGGCTGTGCAGAATGCGGACGACGTCAACAAGACCATGCAGGCCGAAGCAGCTTCTGAGCATTGGCCAACCTATAGCTGGAGGCCGTTTATCGGCTTTTCGTTCGGTCTTCTTGGGCTGATTGCTGGCGGCACGGCGGCAGTGTCCTACATCGGCGTGATGTTCTTCCAGGTCAATCCGCAGGTTCTGGCCCAGCTTCCGGCATTGATCGGGGCTGAGGCGGGCATCATGGCAACCATGGCCCCCGTTCTTGGAATAGCCTCTTGGTTTCGTGGCAAGATGCAGTCGGACCCGGGCATCCCAACCATTAACCGGGGGTGATTATGATGCTGCAATCGTTCTGGTTGGTTTGAATAGGTTGGTGGGTGGGAATTTTCGATTTGCGGAACAAACCACATTTTGCGGAAATCGAATCCCGCGAAAATCACGGATCAAATCGGCTTGAAAGCTAGAGCTGGTGCCCGAGACCGGAATCGAACCGGTACGCCCCCTCTCGGGTAAGCGGCGGATTTTAAGTCCAAAGAATTTTTGAGTAAAATCAATATGTTACGTATAAAAAACGTTCCGCAATTACGTAAACATCACCGCCTTGAAACCCAAGACTGGCGCGGGGTTGGTTTTCTTTGCGGAACGTTTTTTGCTGCTTTTTCGGCATTATTTTGTCGGCTTTACCAGCTTGCCGACCTTGTGCCGGATGTACTGCGTCGTCATAGTCTCGGTGGTGTGTCCGAGTAGCGCTTGGGCTTCCCTGGTGCCTCCACGACTATCAACTTCCGTTGCTGCCTTGGGGCGCATGTCGCGGAACTGCAAATCCTGCTTTGCGATTCCTGCCGATTCCCGTGCTTTGTCGATCCTGGTGCGCAACGTATATTCATTCATCGGTTGCCCCTTCTCCGTTACCAGCAGAGCAAGAGGGCGCACAGAAAATTGCCGCTTGTACTCGAATATTTCATCCAAAAGGGTTTTCAGCTCGCCAGTAACTTCGATGCGAAGCGGGGCTTTTGTCTTCCCCTGCTTGATCCATAGAACCCCATCCTTCACGTCGGTTTCGGCCATTTTGTAGACGTCCGCCGGCCGCTGGCCAGTAAGGTAGGCCAGTCGTAGCGCGAACTGCAGCGGGCGGCATGACTTATCAATAAGCTTCTTGAACAGGGCATCATCAACGAACACATCCCGGCCTTCTTCTTTGAACCCTTTCACGCCCTTGCAAGGGTTCGGGTTGCTTGTCAAACCCGCTTCCCTGGCAAAGTTGAAAATGTGGCTAAAAAGGGCCTTCTCGCGGTTCGCACGCACTTTTGCAGTCTGTCCTCGCCAATCAAGATATTGCCGAATGTTGACCGGCTCGATGTCGTCCAGCGGAACGGGCGGCTCGTCAAAGAACTTGTAAAGATTCGCCAATTCCTTGAGGTTGTCCTTTTGCGTGCGAAGTGCCTTTGTCGGCAATACTTCACGGCAATATTTCTCCGCCGCATAGCGAAAAGTAGTCAGATCACGCTTTGGTTCTGCAGAAACAGTCAATTCCGCCCATTTCTGCACAGCGACCACGTAGTCAATACCAAGTGGTATTTCCTTTCGTGGTTTGGCTCCGGTATCAAGGAAGTAATATGTTTTCTTCCCCCGGTGCCGCGCTCGCATCCCGGCCGGCAGGTTGAGATTGCGCGTCGGCTTCCGTCCCATCACTTACCCCTAAGCACCTTGGGAACCCATTTCGCCTTAACCGGCGGCTCCGATTCCTTTTTCCCCTCGACAGCAGAGCAAGTTACTACCGGGTGCCCAGTGGCATTCACAAAAAAGGCAATCCCCATTTTGCGTAATGCCTCGATTTGCTTCCCTTTTGTTTTTCTGCCGGTCAAAGCAGAAATGTCATTTTTATCAAGAAACACTGCTGCCATTTCTCAGTCTCCTTCCTTCTCCGCTTCCGCGATCAGCGCGGCCAGCGTGTTCATACCCATCATTTTTGCCGCCGCCTCTTCGATTCCTGATACATCCAGGCTGCACCACTTGAGCAGCGGGCAGCCTGCACAAGGGTCAATCTCCGGCCAGCTTGTCTGACCAGCCCAACGCGGGCGGCATATCGCCAACGCCGCCTCGCTCATTACCGGGTACTGCATGATTCAATTCCTGAAACTTGGCTTGGCCCATTTTTGCAGCTCCCTTTTGAATTTTGGCGTCGATGGCGTTAGTGAAATGCCCTGCAACGCTGCCGCGCACGCAGAACTGCTAATAACGTTACGTCATTCATGATCCATGCTCCTTGTCTTGCGCCACTTGGTTGGTGGCTTGCCATGCAGCCCCATCAAGAAAAGCCTGCATCTGTCCACGCCAGCATTGTGTTATTTCGCGACTATCCGTCTGGTCGGGGCGTGCATGCTTTTGCTCAAACGCCTGTTGCGCATCCTCCAGGCTCACCGGACGCACTGAGGGGGGGAGGGCGGCGCGCCATTGCCACGCTTGCCACGCCAACGGAGAGAGGGCATCAACGCGGTCGTAATCGAAACCGTTATCCGCGCACGCTTTCTGAAACGCTTCCCGCTCTTCCTGCGCATCCTTCGGCAAGGGAGTGGAGAGGGTGGTATAAGCCTCGTGCGCCCGCCGAAAGTCGCCCATAGTTACCTTTGGCGTTACCTCGTTGCTGTCAAGGAAAGCTTGCAGTTGCGGGATGTTAGTAGTCCAGATTTCAGGCTTATAGGCATCTGCAAATGGCTTCAGCGCTTCCAGCGCCATGCGCAGCGCGTCTTGTTGGTTAGTGGTCATGGCTGATCTCCGTTGCGGTCTGACATCTCATTTCATGCGCGAGAAGAGCTGAGCGAATCCTGCATGTGCTCGCCTCAAGCTTGCCGATCACATTGGCAAGCAGCGCCGGGGCTTTTGCTTTGAACTCGGCAAGTGCAGATTCTTGGTTTTCCAAGTATTTTTGCAACACAGCAACGTCATACTCGATATTGTGTTTTGTGTTGGAGGATGGGTCTTCGAGATGCTCTATCGCCGCCATTAATTTGCCGTCATCCATTGACTGTCTCCTGTGCGGCGCGTGCGGCGATTTCATTAGTCAGCCATACACGCGCCTTTTCCATCATTTCATCGCGTGGTGTGATATAGGTGAAGTGCAAATGTCTTGGGTTTGCGCCTTCTCGCTTCGTGCAAAGCATGCCGCTGGTGAAGCCTGCGTCCAGTTCTTCGGTTATGTCGCGCAATGCTGCTTCAACGTTCTCTGGTAACTGGCGGAATGTGTGGTTGTCGCGCATGTACCAGATTTTCGGAATCTCCCGCTCCCCGGCTACCGGATGCGATTGACCAAGGCGCTTGTCTCGCAAGCATCCGGGCTTGCCTTCGCTCGGGTAAGCGCATGGCATGTTGCCATCGTTGCCTTGGCATGCTGGGCAGCGCGATTGATCCTGATGCTGGGCTGGCGTTGTTGATATGGCTTCGATAATCTCATCGGCGGCCTCAGCGTAGTTGCAATCCAAGAGTCGCCCATCCCATCCATGGTTACTGAGGATGTCCACAATCACATCCTTTAGCGCCTCCTGCTTCCCCGGCGCTTGCGCTGCCTCTGCTTGCGGTAGGATGGCGAACACCGCCATATCCTGCTCATCGTCCCGATGCGCGGTCAAAAGAACGCCGCCTTCGCCGAATACCTTAAAGGTTTTTATCGTCTCGCTGTTCACGTATCCAATTGGCTCACCCTGCTTGCTGAGAGCGCGACGGTTCCAGCGTTCATTACCTTTGCCATCGTTATCGCCCACTCGTGCGCCGCAGTCTTCGCAGCCGACTTCTGTATTGAGGTTGTCATCCTCTATCTCAAAGACACTGGCACTCCCGCAGAAGGGGCAGGGAAAGAGTTCCGGCATCGCGGTTTGATTGGTCATCTCACTTTCCTCCTTCCTGCGCGGGAGCGGCGGCGATGGCTGCTTTCACTGCAGCGCTGGCTTTATTAAGGATCATCTTCGATCCGCAGTCGAGCCAAGCATCTGCCGCCGCTTTACGCATTTCCGGCGTCGGCTCCTTCGGCGCAAGCTTCCAGCCATTCGAACCCGTCAGCCAGCTTTCGCGCTCTGCTCTCAATTCGTCGATGATCGCCTGCGCACGTTTGATTTCTCGGAACCGTTCTTCGGCTAACTCCTTCCAGCCATCCGGTACTGCTGGCTTCTCTGCTGACCGCTTGCCTGCCTCGAATGCTTCATATACGTTCGTAACCATGGAGCCGTCGGGCATAATTGCGCCAGCACGATTCCTCGGATCGGCTTTCGCGCAGGTTAGCTTCTCTGCTGACTGGGAGAGGGTGGCGTAATTTTCCACAGCATCCAGCGCAGCATTCCATCCTTCCGTGTAACCTGTGTCTCTTGCGTCGCCTGTCATCCGGTTCATAGGCAAGCGCTTTACTGGCCCCGCCACATCTGTAGTTATCCAGTGCTCTACCGGCTCCGCTCCCTCGTCCGTCTTGACCATTTTCGTGGCGTCACGAAAATGATCTGCTACTTGTCCGGCTTGCAGAAGGGCGCGGGCGAAGTCGATGATTTCCGTACCGGATAGCACAGCACTGCAATGATTTGGCATGCCGTCGCCATCGAATTGTTTTGCAAGCTCCGTGATTTCCTCATCGCTCAACGCCTCCTTCGCTTCGGCAGTGAGCGAGGAGAGGGCTTCGTCAACCTTGCGCAAATCGCTGTCGCTTGGTCGTGGCTTGCGTCCGCCGAATCCATCCAGCATGCCTTCGGCGTCGTTTTGGTCTTTTACGTAGATCCGCGCAGCCTGCAGCGCTTCGACTATCCTCTGCTTGTCCATATCATTCCTGTTATCAAAATAATTCCGGCTGTATCGGGCCTAATCTGGTCAAAACCTGTGCGCGTCGTCGTCGCTCCCCAGCCCATGCCAGTAACGTAAATGCCCAATCTCGATGGATAGTGCGTCTGGCCTCAAACAGATAAATCCTTGCCTGCTGCTTGTGATGCTCTGCTGTGTCTGGTGGTGTCGGTATGTCCATGTCATTCCTTCCCCAATTTATCCAACTCAACCCTGCGCAACCTAGACCTACTGCTTCCACTTCTCCGAGTCGTAATCGCCGTCTTTGTTTTCGTTGCACCAGATGGCGAAATCGGCATGATCTGGAGTGTTATCAAATTCCGCGTTGAAAAGACTATTCGCCGCATCTCTGTCTTCTTCCGCGCCCCCGACAAACTTGAAACCTATTACACGATCGCCTATAAGCTCCAGCCCTTTTGCATTCGCGCCCAGCTTGATAATTTCTAATGTCTTCATGATTCTCATCCCCTTCCTTCTGTGTTTGGCCCCGCTATTGGGGCCGGTGATCGTTAGGCTGCTTCGCCGAACAGCTCGTGCACGGTGGTGGGCTCCGGGGGCGTGACGGTGATTTCAACCTCGCGCTGAATGAACTCACACAGCCGGCCAACGTCCGCAGTCTCGGGATGGCAGATCACGCGGAAGATCACTGCGACCGTGCCGCCTTCCTGGCAAATGAACTTGAACTTGTCGACCTTGACCTCACCAAGGACGATGTCGCTGGGACCGCCGAGACCATAGTCCACGGTGACTGTGTAGCCGATGTATTCCTAATCCCATTTGATGGCTCCCATCTTTGGAAAGCGAAGCGCGGTAAGAGAACCGCCTTCCACCTGGTCTATAAGATCCGGCGAATCGTTCTCCTTGTAGAGCATCGCGCGCAGTTCTGGATGAAACGGGATCAGGACATCATTGCTGCTCTTGGCCTCAAACATCATGTCAAAGGCCGGGCGGCGATCCTCTCCATGAATCTCGGCGCGGGCGTTGATGGAGGTGAGCTTTACCTTGGTTTTATCGAGCTGGAACATGTTGTGTCTCCTGTGTATTAGCGTGCATGAACTCGGCAAACGGCAGCCGTATGAACTGATGAAAGCGCTTCGCTGCTTCCGGGTTTCTGTCGATCTCGCCCCGGCTCTTCACTTCGCAGATCGCGCGCACGGCGGTCACGGCTGTTTGCTCGTCCGGCACGCGCAGAAACGCGCGGAAGGGAGCTTCTTTGCAGCGCAGGGCTAGCCATTGCGCTTAGGCGTTGGGCGCTCATTGCGACAATTCCTCGCGCCGTTCATTTGCAAATGCATACAGCTTCTTCTGTTTGTCGTCGTCATCGAGATAACGAATCTCGTCAGTCACAAGGTCGAGAACGTCCACGTCCTTTGCAGCCTTGATCCTGTTGAATAGAACTTCGTAAGCGTCGGGAGCATCTTCATTTACTGTGACCGGCTCTGTCACCACCTCTGCAGGCTGGGCCGGGGCTGTGCGCAACTTCTCAGTGGTGACTGTGAATGATCCATCAGCATTGAAGTCAACTACGTCTGCAAGCTCTTCGGCTGTGCTCAGGCCCATGCTGATTTCAGGGGCATATGCGCGCTGCCAGAAGGCGGCGGCACGATAGACGAACATCTGCTGCGGCATGGTCTTCCATTTCGATCCGTTCTTCTTGTCCCATCCCTCGGCGCGAACCATGTTCCAGTCAACCCATACACCGTCCAGACGCTCGCCGGATTCGCGTTCAATCGCCCATGCACGGCAGCCGAAGTCGCCGGAGCCTTCCGCTCCGCGCCATTCGTAGCGCAGTGCCGAGAAGCGCCCGCAAGTGTTGACACTGGCGATCAGGAACTTCGAGGACCAGCCGGGATTGCCGTGCACGATGTACAGGTTCTGCATAACCATCAGCTCATCTGCCTTCAGGCGCTGCGCCAGGTTAAGCGCGATCATGCAGTTCGGGACGTTGCCTTGATACTGCTGAGGAACGAGTGTGGAACTTGCAAATGCCTTGGCGACGCGTTGCATCAGCTCGAACCCTGCAGCATCGAAGAACCCGGCGCGTACCGGCATGTTTTGCTCGCGCACGGCGAGTTGATTGCCGGCTTGCAGGCTTGCGAGAGTTGCGGTTTGCGGTGCGTTCATTTTGTTCTCCTAATGCCGCGTGCCAAGCGGCTTACGTAGCTGTGATGCACGCCGTTGGCAGCAGCGAGTGCGGTTACTGTTGCGCCAGCAGCGCGGGCCTTGCGAATTTCTTCAACTTGGCTGTCGGATAGTTTTGTCCGTGGATTTGATGAGCCAAATAATTTCGATCCTGCTTTGTGTGAGGCGCGCCCCTTGTTTGTCATGTCACGCATGTTCTCGGCGTGCGTGCCGAGAAAAAGATGATCTGGGTTGCAGCACAATGTGTTGTCGCATCTGTGAAGGACGCATAGTCCATCAGGGATTTCGCCGAATGCGCGCTCATAGGCAACACGGTGCGCGAGCTGCTTTCTACCGTTATGGAAGGTCCTGCCATATCGATGACTATCACGTCCGTTAGATTTCAATGTGACACCATTCCATTCCAAGCAGCCGCCTTCGGTAGTCTGCAAAAACGATTCAAAAGGACGTTTTTTCATCATCTCCTCCAGAAGCATGTGCTGTATGCCGGACAATATCGACGATCACACATCATGCTTTTCGCGTTACCCCAAGGGGGAATCTCGCCGTGCACCAGCTTGGCCGCAGTGACCAGCAAGCCGGTGTTGTGCTCATCGCCGAGCAGCACTTCCTTGGCGTCGGCAATCTCGCCGGTACCGATGCGCTGCTTATCCGGAGTGAGGTTCGTTTGCAGGCCGATGATTTGCGCCGGTGCCTTCATGGGCAGATTGGTTGCCGCTTCTGCCACCAGCTCATAAACACCCATTTGCGCAGCATGCCCGCCAGTCTTTGCCTTGCCATCCGTGCCGACAGCCTGCTTGCCTGTCTTGATGTCGCGGATTCCGTAGCCGTCATCCGTCAGTTCAACGCGGTCAGTCGTGCCGGTCAGGACGATGTTCAGGTCTGTAATATGGAGACTTTCGACAGATGCCTCGACCGCAACGAAGTTGTGCTTGTGGCTTTCTTCCTTGCAGTACTTCGCGGTAAGGCTGCGCGCCACATCTTCTGCCTTCGCCTGCTCGCCTTCCCAGTTGGTTTCGTCGCGCGGCATCTTGACCGAGGCAACCGCCGCATCTTCTGCGGCCGATACTGACGGCACTTGCCCGGCAATGCGCTCTGAATCAAACAGTGCAGTACCAGCATGCACCGCTGTACCGAGAGCAGCCTTCCCGTTTTGCGGCATGCGCCGACCTTCCAGGTGAATCGCGATCCAGCGGGCCGGGCAGTCGAACAAACTTCCGAACGAGCTTGCGCGGATCGTCACAGGTTGCTTGTTCACTTCTTCCCCCAGTTGGCTACGATCCGCAGGACTGCCGGCAGCATCTCCGCCTGTTTACACGCATCGCATTGACATGCAGGCTTGTTGCGCTCTTTCGCCTCGGCTGCGTACTTGCGTGCTTCCTGCGGCGTCCAATACCCGACCATGTGAGTGCTTGGCACATGCGGCCGGTTCAAGTAATCGCGCTCGGCCTTGATACTCTTTGCACGGCGCGCGACAGCATCAGCGCGGCGCAAGACGAAGAACACTTGGATGCGTGTTAGCAGGTTATTTGCGGCAATCATTTTTTGGCTCCAGGTAGATTCCTAATGCTGTTCCAGCGATAAGCGCGAAAGGCACGGCGGCAAGTAGCAGTGAGACAATCACGCTGCCACCTTGACCTTGTACGAGAGTTCAAACCCGTATTCCTTGAGCCATCCGGCAAGCTGCACATCGTCCACGTTCATCAAAATCGTGCCGAACGCTGCGCGAAGGTCTCGTTCATTCATCTCGCAATCGACCTCAAGAACCCCGTTATTCGATTGCACGCTACTCATACTCCGCATCGGTATCATTAGGCTTGCCATGTCACCCCTCCCGTTAAATTAGGCCCCTCGTCTTTCCGAGGTGTCAGTCACGCGGTAGCTTTACGTCGAACTTTCCGTGACATTCCCGACGTTTTTGCTTCTCAGCCGTAGCCGGAGCCGTCGCCGTCGCCGTCGCCGGAGCCGGAGCCGGAGCCGTAGCCGGAGCCGGAGCCGTAGCCGTAGCCGGAGCCGGAGCCGTCGCCGTCGCCGTCGCCGTCGCCGTCGCCGGAGCC
>CAMLME010000044.1 GCA_946481235.1 uncultured Methylobacillus sp.
TGCCGGGGACGGTCAACGAGGTTTCGGCGACATTGGTTGCCAGCACGATGCGTCGACCGCCGGAGGGGCGGAAGACCTTCTGTTGGTCCTCGATGGAAAGCCTTGCGAACAGCGGCAGGATTTCTGCGCCCTTGGGATGGTGCTTGCGCAAATGCTCCGCAGTATCACGAATCTCGCGTTCACCGGGCAGGAACACCAGGATATCGCCGCCACCCAGACGGGAAAGGTCATCAACCGCATCCAGGATCGCCGCCTCCATGGTTTCTTCCTGCTCGTCCTCTTCGGTTTCCTGTAAAGGACGATAGCGCACCTCGACCGGATACATGCGTCCGGAGACTTCGATCACCGGGGCATCATTGAAGTGTTTCGAAAACCGGTCGGCATCAATCGTTGCCGAAGTAACGATGATCTTGAGGTCAGGCCGCTTCGGCAGCAGTTGCTTGAGATAGCCGAGCAGAAAGTCGATGTTCAGGCTTCGCTCGTGCGCCTCGTCGATGATGATGGTGTCGTAGGCATTGAGAAACCGATCGCCCTGCGTTTCAGCCAGCAGAATGCCGTCCGTCATCAGTTTGACGTAGCTGGTTTCGGACAGCTTGTCGTTGAAACGCACCTTGTAGCCCACCGCTTCGCCCAGCGGCGTTTTCAGCTCCTGCGCGATACGCGACGCCACCGAGCGCGCGGCGATACGGCGCGGCTGGGTGTGGCCGATCAGGCCGGAAACGCCACGCCCGAGCTCCAGGCAGATTTTGGGCAACTGCGTCGTCTTGCCCGAGCCGGTTTCGCCGCAAACGATAACGACCTGGTGCTTGGCAATCGTCGCAGCGATTTCGTCCTTGCGCTGATTGACGGGCAAATCCTGCGCAAACTCAGGCCGCGGCAAGGCATCGCGGCGTGCGGTGTAGCGCCGGGACGAACTTTCGATGCGCGTTGCCAGTTCTGCCAGAAGCCGCTCGACGGGCTTGCCGCCCTTGAGCGCGTCGCGGACGTCGCGCAACTTGCGTTGCAGCGGATACCGATCGGCCAGCATGCAATGCGGCAGTTGCGCTTCGAACTGTTCGACGATGCGGGAAGGAGAAGGCGTGGAGGATGAAGTCATGGGCGGCGAATTTTAACACGCCAGACAAAGAGGCCGGAGTGCGCCTCGACATCAGGCGATTCATGAAAATCATTAGGCATGATTCATGAACCGCACGAGTGGTCATGAAAAATGACAGCGTATAGTAGACCCTATGCGATGAGTCATAGCGAATCGCCCAACCAGACAATTTTGAGGAGACTGACATGTGGACCAAGCCTGAAGTGACTGAAATGCGTTTCGGTTTTGAAGTGACGATGTACGTCTGCAATCGCTAAGACGCGATTCAAGTATTAAGACAACGGGAGCTTCGGCTCCCGTTGTCGTTTCTGCTTTTCACATTTCCGGCTCGCACCCGGATATTGCAGTAGCTCCCATCGGGAGTATCATCATAAATTCGCATCGACTCACTCCTACAGGAGGTCATCATGGCATTGCGAATTGGCGACGAGGCTCCCGATTTCACCGCGGAGACTACGGAAGGCACGATCCGTTTTCATGATTGGATCGGCAACGGCTGGGCAATACTCTTTTCCCACCCCAAGGATTTCACCCCGGTCTGCACGACCGAGCTCGGCTACCTGGCAAAACTCAAACCGGAATTCGAAAAACGAGGCTGCAAGGTCATCGGGCTCAGCATAGACAGCGTGGAAGACCATGAAAATTGGGCGAAGGACATTGCAGAAACGCAGGGCTGCGCACTCAATTATCCACTCATCGGTGACACCGATCTCAAAGTAGCCAAGCTGTACGACATGATCCACCCCAACGCCAGCGGCACGGCTAGCGGACGCACGGCAGTGGACAATGCGACGGTACGCTCGGTATTCCTGATCGGCCCAGACAAGAAAATCAAGCTGATGCTGATGTATCCGATGAGCACCGGACGGGATTTCAACGAGGTACTGAGGGCGCTGGATTCCTGCCAATTGACGGGTAAACACACGGTAGCGACACCAGTCAATTGGCGTCCGGGGGACGATGTCATTATCCCGCCGTCTGTCTCCGACGAGGCCGCCCGGGCGAAGTACCCTGCCGGATGGCGGGCGCCCAAGCCTTACCTGCGTTACATTCCGCAGCCCAGGTAAGCGCCGCCTTTAAACAAACAAGACGCTACTCGCGTCTTGTTCCTGGCTATTTTTGCGCGCACTCTTCGGTGCCGGTGTTGCCGCCCTTGTATTCAGGCTCGTAATAGAACTTGCTGAACGCCAGTTTGCCGTTCTTGCCCTTTTTGATCGTCGCGATGCCGGTACCGTAGTCTTTGGTGGATTGATCCTTCAGCGCAAAATAAATCGCCAGCTTATCGCCTTCCGATACCGCATGCCCCAGGTAAGCGCCGAATCCTGGCACCTCCAGCTTGAAACGATACGCGCCGTGATCGCCCGCGCTTTGCTCCGGCACCAGTTTCATCGTAACGGTGCCCGTATATTTGCCCTCGTGCGCATCGACGCCGGTGCATTCATAGACGCCGCTGTAATCGGGCGCGGTAAAAACGGGCTTGGCGTGTGCCAAGCTGCTGCAAGCGAATAGCGCCAATACGGCGGCAAGTTTCTTCATACAACTGTTCCTTTCAAACAGACTCTTAATCGGCAATCCAGATACCCGACTCGGGTGTCGGCAATACGGTAATCGTGACATCGCCCACCGTCACGACTTGCCCTGCCCGCACCTTGCAGGTTTTGCGCAACTCGACATTTCCGTCAACGGATACCGCACCGCTGGCGACCATTGCCTTGCCCGCTCCGCCGCTATCGCATATACCCGCCAGCTTGAGCAGCTGATTTAGCTCGACATATTCGTCGTTCAGCACAAATTCCGTATTCTGCATCCCAAACCCTCCGTCCTATACTTGTTGCAGCCATTGTATCGCAGCCCGTTATCATGTAGCCCGCTCAGCCGCATCTGAACTTGATCGATCGCTCGACATCGAACCCTAATATCGTAAAGGCGCTGGCATGCAGGTGAAATCCGCCATAAATCAGCTGAAACAGATGCCCCGGCTATTGCTTTACGCCATCAAAGCCTGGTTCAACCATCGCGCGTCGAGCAAGGGCGCCGCCCTGTCGTTCTATACGCTGTTTTCGCTCACGCCCATACTTGTCCTGGCGATCGCGTTCGTAGGGTATTTCTTCGGCCAGGAGGCCGCGCAGGCGGAGATTATTCTGCAGATTGAAAGTCTCGTTGGATCGCAGGGCGCCGAGGCGACCAAGGTTATGCTTGCGGCAGCACGTAACGATGACTCCAGTCTTTGGGCAACGTTGGTTGCGGCAATACTGCTGATCATAGGCGCCACCACGGTATTCGCGGAACTAAAGGCCAGTCTGGACGAAATCTGGGGGATTGAAACCAACGACGAATCGGCGCTCAAATCGCTGCTGATGACGCGTCTTCTGTCATTCAGCATTGTGCTTGCGCTTGCCTTCCTGCTGCTGACTTCCTTGATTGTCAATGCCGGGCTGGCCATGCTGGAACGCTACGTGGGTGGGATGTGGGGCGAAATGTTCGGCATGTTCACCTACCTCTCGACCCTGGTTACTTTCGGTGTCATCGCCTGTATGTTCGCGCTGATCTACAAGATGCTGCCCGAAGTTCCCTTATCATGGTCCGACGTATGGATAGGCGCCGCGTCCACGGCCGGCCTGTTCATCTTTGGCAAGTACGCCATCGGCCTCTACCTTGGCAACAGCGACATTGTCTCAGGTTACGGGGCGGCGGGTTCGCTAGTAGCATTACTGCTTTGGGTATACTACTCGGCGCAAATCTTCTTTCTCGGCGCCGAATTCACCCGCCAGTACGCTACCCGGCTCGGCAGCCTGCAAAATCTGGCGCGCAAACCCTAGGTTCAAGCGAAGCGTTCGCGCAGCTCTTCCAGCCCTACCTCTTCCAGCACCTTGTCCAGTCGCTCGGCTGCCTTTTGGCGTGGCAGGTTCTTGTAGCGAGCAATGATAAGTTCGTTTTTCATCGAGTGCTCCCAGCCAACCAGTTCCGTCACCGTCACCTGGTAGCCGTGCGCCTCGAGTTGCAGGCAACGCAATACGTTGGTGATCTGGCTGCCGAATTCTCGGGTATGGATGGGGTGACGCCAGAGTTCGCTGAGAGGATTCTTCAGCGCCTGGCCCTTGTGTTTGCGCAGCACGGCTGCCACCTCGGCCTGGCAGCATGGCACCAGCACCAGAAATTTCGCCTGCTTTTGCAGACCGAATTTGATCGCGTCATCGGTCGCGGTGTTGCAGGCATGCAGCGCAGTGACGATATCGATTTCTTCCGGCAATTCCGGTGAGGTGATCGATTCCTCAACCGACAGATTGAGGAAAGTCATGCGCGCGAAGCCAAGCCGCGCGGCCAGCGCACGCGATTTCTCGACCAGTTCCTGCCGTGTCTCGATGCCGTATACGTGGCCAGTAGCATGCTGCTTCATGAACAGGTCGTACAGGATGAAACCGAGGTAGGACTTGCCCGCACCGTGATCCGCCAACGTCGGTTTGCCGTTTTCCTCCATAACTTCCCGCAGCAGCGGTTCGATAAACTGGTAAAGGTGATATACCTGTTTCAGCTTGCGCCGGCTGTCCTGGTTGAGCTTGCCGTCGCGCGTCAGGATATGCAGCTCTTTCAGCAGTTCGAGGGATTGTTCGGGGCGGATTTCGGGGATGCTGGTCACGGTCGGATAAAAGGATTCTGTAGATCGACATGATAGTATTTTTTGCGGCGGTGCAGGATGCCGCCGCACAATGGTAAAATAATCAATTAATTAGATTCTGGTATTCGCATGGCAATTCAGTGGTTCCCCGGTCACATGACCTCCGCCCGCAAGAAAGCGGCGGAGACCATGGAATTTATCGATGTGGTGATCGAGGTGCTGGACGCACGCCTGCCCGAGGCGAGCCATAACCCGATGATCGAAGAGCTGCGCCTCTTTCGTCAGCGACCGTGTCTCAAGATACTCAATAAGGCCGACCTCGCCGACCCTGCAGCGACACAGGCCTGGATCAATTTCTACAACAAGCAGCCGGGTGTAAAGGCGGTCGCGCTGTCGTGCAAGAAACCGGGCGACGCGGCCAAGATCACCGGCTTGTGCCAAAGCATCGCGCCGCATCGCGGCACCAACCTCAAGCCGCTGCGCATGATGATCATGGGGATTCCCAACGTTGGCAAATCCACCTTGATGAACGCACTGCTGAACCGGCGCGTAGCCAAGGTCGGCGACGAGCCGGCAGTCACCAAGAACCAGCAGCGCATCGACCTCAGCGACAAGGCCAGCATTATCGATACGCCCGGCATGATGTGGCCCAAGATCAAGTACGACTCGGACGGCTTCATGCTCGCCGCCAGCCACGCCATCGGCCGCAATGCAGTGATCGACGAGGAAGTCGCCATTTACCTCGCCGATCTGCTGCTGAAACGCTACCCCGCGCTTCTCGCTGGGCGCTATAAATTTGCAACTGAGGGCATGGATGGCGTGGACGTCGTCGAAGCCGTCGCAAAAAAACGCGGCTACCGCATCAAGGGTGGCGATCTCGATCTGGAAAAAGCCGCGATGACGCTACTGACCGATTATCGCGCAGGAAGCCTTGGCCGCATCAGCCTCGAAACACCGGAAACGCGGCGCGAAATGATGAGTGCAGCCCAGCCGGCACCGCCGGCAGAGCCCGCGGAAACACCGGAAGCGGATGAATAAAAAAGCGTCGTCCGCGTGCCCTTGCGGCGGCATTTCCTATACCACCTGCTGCGAACCCCTTCATCGGGGCACGCCCGCTTCCGGCGCCACAGCCCTGATGCGCTCGCGCTACAGCGCCTACATGCTGAAGCTGGAAAATTACCTGCTCGCCACCTGGCATCCCGATACCCGCCCCGCTACGCTTGATCTCGCCGACGACGACTCGAAGTGGCTGGGGTTGGATATAAAGCGGCAACTGGAATCCGGCGACACAGCCATCGTCGAATTCGTCGCTCGCTACAAAGTTGCCGGACGCGCGCATCGTCTGCATGAAATCAGCCGATTTGTACGTGAAGATGGACAATGGTTTTATGTGGACGGGGAGTTTCCGCAGTAATCCGACTTGCTCGCCGGCGCACCATTCTTATCGAGGCGCGCGCATCGCGGTAGAATCGACCACTAAATACCGTTCCCCGGAAAATCATGGAATACCGTCGTCTAGGAAGCAGCAACCTCAACGTCTCAGCCATCTGCCTCGGCACGATGACCTTCGGCCAACAGAACACCGAAGCCGAGGCGCATGCCCAGCTTGATCATGCCGTCGCGCACGGCATCAACTTCATCGACACCGCCGAGATGTACCCCGTGCCGCCACGCGCCGACACGGTCACCCGTACTGAGACCATCGTCGGCAACTGGCTGAAAAAACAGTCGCGTGACCAGATCATCCTTGGCACCAAGGTCGCCGGCCCGCGCCGCAATATGGAATGGATACGCGGCGGCCCGGAGTCGATGGACCGCACGAACATCCGCGCAGCCATCGAAGGCTCGCTGCAACGCCTGCAAACCGACTACATCGACCTCTACCAACTGCACTGGCCGGAGCGCAACGTACCGATGTTCGGCCAATACCAGTTCGACCCGGCGCAGGAAAATAAGGAAGGGGTGCCAATTCGTGAGCAGCTTGAAGCGCTGGCAGAGTTGGTAAAAGAAGGCAAGGTGCGTGCTATCGGCGTTTCTAACGAGCAGCCTTGGGGCGTCATGGAGTTTTTGCGCATCGCAAAGGAATACGACTTGCCGCGCATCGCCAGCATTCAGAACTGTTACAACCTGATCAACCGCGGCTTCGAGTTTGGCCTGGCGGAAATCGCCTACCGCGAAAATGTCGGCCTGCTGGCTTATTCGCCGCTCGCCTTCGGCCATCTCTCCGCCAAATACCAGTCTGATCCGCAAGCCCAGGGCCGTGTCACGCAATTCAAGGGCTTCGCCCAGCGCTACGAAAAACCCAACGTGCAACCAGCGGTAGCCGCCTACGCCGAACTCGCACGCAAGCACGGCATGACGCCGGCACAGATGGCGCTTTCGTTCGTGTATCGCAGGTGGTTTGTGACAAGCACCCTCGTTGGCGCCACGTCGATGCAGCAACTGGAGGAGAATCTTTCGGCCTGGGAAAGGCCATTGCCGGAAGAGCTTATGAAGGAAATTGAAGGCCTGCATTTGCGGTACATGAATCCCGCACCGTAAGCGGACCACATCCGGCCGATATCAATCAGCCCGTCGATTGGCAAATCAAACCAAGCCGATTTAAAAGCTAGCTTTTGTGATGCGCGTCTTCCTGGCGATCCTTGCAGCGTTTGCAAATCCAGCGTTGATGCAGCCGATCTGCGGTGACGATCTGCATGCCTCCCGCAGCGGGACAGGAATTCTTGCATTGCGTGCAGAACTTGTCACCCGGCTGCCTTGAGGGTAACCATCGTTCCGAGATAACAGTCATGGCCTTGCCTATCGGGTTACTGAATTTTCATCATACCCCTACCAGCGGCGAGTAACGGCCGGCACCTGAAATTTCTCTGAAGAATAACTCCGATCCGGCCTTTGCCACCGCCTGACCGATAACTCGTAGTGGCTGCGTTACGGCTGTCTGGCGTGAAACTGGATCGGCTGCGGCTGGGCCATCTGCAATACCGGCTTGCGGATCTTGCCCATGACGTGCATTTCGCAGCGCTTGCAGTCGAACTTGAGCGTGATGCGATCCTTGCCGTTGACCAGCGTCATCGGCTCGGCGGTGATCGTGCCTTGCACGCCGATGACGCCCTTGGCTTCCTTGGGGCACATCGCAAAGCTGTAGCGCAGGCAGTGCTTGGTGATCATCACGGGGACCTCGCCCAGCTCCTCGTTGGCTTCGTATGCGGAAGCTATGGCCTGGACGCCGTGCTTTTCGTAGAAGGCGCGAGCCTTGCTGTTATATATATTGGCGAGATAGCTCAGCGTATCCTCGGGATAGATCGCCGGAGGCTGGGTGGGCGTGCCCGGCTCCGGCCGTCGGTAGCCCTCCGTGCGCACCTGCTGCAGCCGCATAATCGCATCGCGCCGCAGCGCGTTGACGGCGGACGCCGGCACAAACCAGGGTTGCCCGATGTCGAGAGTAATCTCCTTGACCGAAAAATCGGTGCCGCCGAGCTTGCCGAGATTTTCACGCAACGTGGACTCGGCTTTCTCGGTATTCTGGGCAGGCAGCTTGTCGGCGATGCACTGCGCCTCGGCGGTGAAACCATCGGCGTCGATCACGCTGAGCGCGAAGCCGTCGTTCGTTTCCTTGAAGGTCAATGCAACGGGAATGCGTCGCTCGGCCGAAGGCTTTTCCAGCTGACGCATGAAAGCATGGTCGCGGTTGCGGTACACGGTAGTATTGCGGCGCAAATCGGCCGGCATCTCGTTCGGGTACAGCCGTGTACCTTGCACGGTATTGATGCGCAGCCCCACCAACTCCTTGTGCACGTCGAAAAAACAGACGCCGTCGCCGTTGTGCAGTTCCAGTTCAGTATCGACCTCGAAATGATCCTGACCTACGCGCGTCACCTTGCCGATTTCCTCACCGGCGAACTTGGGCGTATCGAATGCGCCGACATCTTCACCGCGGCCGTGAATGAAGTATTCCGTAGTACTGCGGTTGAAGGTCTTCTCCGGCTGCGGCGTGAAGCTATAGGTGCATAGGCCCGAGGATGAGCGCGCGTATTGCGGCATCTCGTCGAGCAGCTCGTCCAGCAACTGGCGGTAATGGGCGGTGGCGTTCTTGACGTAGGCCATGTCCTTGTAGCGGCCCTCGATCTTGAACGAGCTCACGCCCGCCTCAATCAGCGCACGCAGGTTGGCGCTCTGGTCGTTGTCCTTCATCGACAGCAGGTGCTTGTCCTTGGCGAGAATACGACCCTGCGTGTCCTCCAGCGTGTAAGGCAACCGGCATTCCTGTGCGCACTCGCCGCGATTGGCGCTGCGGCCGCTGTGCGCATGGCTGATGTAGCACTGGCCGCTGAAGGCGACGCACAAGGCACCGTGGACGAAGTACTCGAGGTTGCAGGTGGTTGCTTCAGCCACCTTGCGGAGGGTGGCAAGGTCCATTTCCCGTGCCAGCACGATCTGCGAAAAACCTACGCGATCGAGGAATACCGCTTTTTCCACCGTGCGGATGTCGGTCTGCGTGCTGGCGTGCAGCTGGATCGGCGGCAGATCCATCTCCAGCAGGCCCATGTCCTGCACGATCAGCGCATCCGCGCCGGCCTCGTAGAATTTCCAGGCGAAATCGCGCGCCGCTTCCAGCTCGTTATCGTGAAAAATAGTGTTGAAAGCAACAAACACGCGCGCATGGTAACGATGCGCATGCGCCGCCAGCCGCGCAATGTCGGCGACGGAGTTTTCTGCCTTGGCACGCGCGCCGAACGCCGGACCGCCGATATAAACCGCGTCCGCACCATGATTCACGGCCTCGATGCCGATATCGGCATTGCGGGCGGGAGCAAGCAGTTCGAGGTGGCGTGGGTTTGTTTGCATAAGTCGTCAGTGCCTATTTCCGTATGTCTCATCGCTTGCGCCTTGCACTGCATCCCGAAGACGAGCGATGCGGTCTATGAAATCTACGAAAATAGGCATTAAATCAATGGGGTGCGTACTATACCATATGCTCGTTTCAGGCACTTTTTAGCAACTCGATAAAAAACGCAAATCCTTGACCATAAAAGGTATTTAATTCATTCTTACCGAACGAATGAACACACCAGCCCAAGACTTGACGGGGTCGTCTGTTGCCGGTGCTACTTCGGATACGGATCAACTTGAAACCCTGGTCCAGATCGAGCTGGTCGGCACGTTGGCCCGTCAATCCCGCGATGCGTCGCTAATAGCGCCGGTTGGGTCCTTGTTTTTGGCTTTTCTCCAGCTCGGACACGTCCCGCTTATGTCCATCCTGGCATGGCTGGCACTGGTAATCGTGCCGGATGCGCTGACTCTACTGCGATCATACAAGTTCGATCAGGTTCCCCGCACACTGGCCGCCATGCGGTCATGGCAGGCCCACCAGACATTGATTCACAGCTTTGCAGGCCTCGCCTGGGGTTCAGCCATATTGTTTTTCGTAAGCGACGCCACACCTATCGAACACGAAATGAAAATCATCCTGGTGTTAATGGTGGTCAGTGCGCTGGCGGTCATTCCGATCTCGACCTCGCTCGCTTCGCTGACCGGTTTTCTGCTCGGCATCACCACGATTCCCTTGTTTCATTATTTCGCCGGCTCACACCCAGAACATCTCTGGTTGGCCCTCGGCTCGCTCATCCTGCTGGGCTGCGCGCTGCATTTCGGCCGGATCGCCCACCAGCAGATTCGTGCGCATGTCTTGAGTTCGGCGATCAATGATCGATTGGCATCGGCGCTCAGCGACGCCAACCTGACCATCAACGAGACCAATCGCAAGTTGCAGGAAAAAAACCTGGAATTGACTCATGCGATGGAAAACCTCAACAATCAGGCCACGCACGACGAGCTGACAGGTCTTTACAACCGCCGCTACATTCTGCAACGGCTTGAAGACCAGTGGCAGGATATCCGCCGCTACCACACCACCTGCTCCATCGCACTGCTCGACATTGATCACTTCAAGCTTGTGAACGACAGATACGGCCATGGAATCGGCGATCAGGTGCTGAAGGGATTCGCTAGCCGCATTCAAGGCGAACTGCGACAGGGAGACATTTTCGCGCGCTATGGGGGTGAGGAATTCCTGCTCGTGTTGCCGATGACTGAACTGGAAGCGGCGGGAAAACTCGTCGACCGCTTGCGGCAAATCGTCGAAGAGACTCCGATCATCCATGAACCGCTGATCGTCAACATCCGGAGTTCGTTTGGCGTGGCGGAGTTATTGCCTACCGAAGCAGTGCACGCGTGCATTTCGCGTGCCGACCGCGCGCTTTATCGCGCCAAGGAGGGCGGCAGAAACCGCGTGGAGCTTGCCGGCAAGGATAACTGAAACGCCTGCTATTCTTTGGCCCAGCGCTCCTCGACGCGACCATCCTGTGCCACGAATATGGCACTGGCAAGACTCTGAAAAATCCCGTGTTCCACCACACCGGGCGTCGCATTGAGCATGTCGTTCAGTGCCTGGCTATCGACCGTGGGATCGAACACCATGTCGAGCACCAGGCTTCCGTGCGATGTAACCGCCAGCCCGTCCTTGCTCGCGTTCTGCCGCAGACCGCCGCGACCGCCCAGCGATTCCAGCGTGCGTTTGGCGAGTTGCCAGGCAAAGGGAATGACTTCAACCGGGATCGGGTATTTTTCGCCGATCCGGCTCACCAGCTTGCTTTGATCGACCAGCACGATAAAGCGGTCCGCCGCGCGTGCCAGCAATTTCTCGCGTACCAGATCCGATCCGCGCCCTTTCAAAAGCACCATATCCGGCGTAACTTCATCCGCGCCATCGACGTAAAGATCAAGACGGCTGACATGCTCCATCGCCACCAGCGGCAAGCCCAGGCTTTGCGCCTTGATCGCACTAATGACCGAACTCGATGCGGCAGTCACCTGCAAGCCTTCGTCATTGCGGCGGCGAGCGAGTTCTTCGATGAAATAATTGGCGGTCGAACCGGTTCCCAGACCGACCAGCATGCCGTCTTCCACCAGACGGGCGGCCTGGTAAGCAACGAGTTCTTTATCGTTCATGGTGTCCTCCGTGAAGCAGGATTGATTATTTACCCCAGCGTAAGGCCGCAGTATGCACAGGCGAGTCCCAATGTCGGCGGATTTCCTCATCCAGCAGACAGACAGTGATCGATGCACCGGCCATTTCCAGCGAGGTGGTGTAGTCGCCGACCAGCGAGCGGCTAATGGTAATTCCCTGCTGTTTCAGCAATTTTGCAGCGGAGTTGTAAAGCACATACAACTCCATGAGCGGCGTACCCGTGAAACCGTTTACCATCAGCAGCGCTTCGCTGCCCTGCACCGGTTTCAGGTCGTCCAGAATTGCAGCCACCAGATCGGCGACGATTTCGTCCGCAGTACGCATCTGTTCGCGACGACGGCCAGGTTCGCCATGGATCCCAACCCCCATTTCCAGTTCATGATGCTCGATGTCGAAGGTCGGCCGGCCGGCCGCGGGCACGGTGCAACTGGTCAAAGCCACGCCCATCGAGGCAGTGCGACTATTGACCCTGTCGCCTAACGCCTTGCAGGCAGCCAGGTCGGCACCGGTTTCGGCCAGGCTACCCACCACTTTCTCGACAATGACCGTGCCTGCAACACCACGGCGGCCAGTGGTGTAAGTCGAATTCTCGACAGCTACATCGTCACTGGTAATCACCG
>CAMLME010000045.1 GCA_946481235.1 uncultured Methylobacillus sp.
GAACGCAAGACTCCTATAGACGAGACCGCAAATGCAATCTATCTGGTGATGCGTCCCTACACGAACCCGTTGCTGCTTCAGCACAACCTCAGTCTGGCTGAAGAAGTGCCTGTGATACTTTCCGGATTAGTGCTCCGTAGCCTTTCCCCCTAAAATTAATGTAGTGACTATTGACTTATTTGGTCACTGTAGTGAAAATGTGGTTCCAATCTTTTGGAGGGGAACCCCATGTTTCGTCGCAAACTTGCTTCAGCTACCTTCGTTGGCCTGCTGCCGCTGGCATTGGTTGCCTGCAGTGATAAAACACCACCCGATCCACGCACGCTGACCCCGTTGGTAAGGGCGGGAAGCGTTCAAGCTGCGTCGGATTCATCCCGTTCTTTCACTGGAACGATTGCTGCGCGTGTTCAAAGCGATTTGGGTTTTCGCGTCCCGGGCAAAGTGCTGGAACGCTTGGTCGATGCAGGCCAAACCGTCAAGCGTGGCCAGCCGCTCATGCGCATCGACCCCATCGATCTCCAGTTGTCGGCACGTGCGCAACATGAGGCGGTGTTAGCCGCAAAGGCCCGCGCAGATCAAGCAACCGAAGATGAAATCAGGCATCGGGACCTTGTGGCAGTCGGAGCGGTTTCGGCATCGACGTACGATCAGATCAAAGCAGCGGCTGACGCAGCTCAAGCACAACTCAAAGCAGCAGAAGCTCAAGCCGACGTGGCAAAGAATGCGTCCAGTTATGCTGTCCTACTCGCCGATGCCGATGGGGTGGTAGTGGAAACCCTGGCGGAACCGGGGCAAGTCGTTAGCGCAGGTCAGCCGGTGGTTCGAGTGGCGCATTCAGGAAAGCGCGAAGCTGTCGTACACCTCCCGGAAACACTGCGTCCCCCATTAGGCTCTGTTGCCCAGGCCAAACTTTACGGCAAGGAAAATCTGGCCGTATCGGCAAAACTCAGGCAGCTATCGGAATCGGCCGATGGATTGGCAAGAACGTTTGAGGCGAGGTATGTCCTGGACGGCGCGTTAGCCAATGCTCCGCTCGGTGCGACAGTCACCCTTGAGATTCAGGAAAACCGGCATCGATCGGAACCTGGCCTGGAAGTACCCATTGGAGCAATTTTCGATTCGGGGAAAGGGGCAGGTGTTTGGGCTCTTGAGGGACAGCCGGTCCATGTAAGTTGGCGTCCTGTAAAAATCCTGAGCCTGAGTGACGATACTGCACGTGTAGAGGGCAATCTCAAGGTCAATGAGCAGATTGTCACGCTGGGCGCCCATCTGCTGCAGGAGGGCAGGCAAGTCAGACTCGCGACGAGCGACAGGGGTGCCTCGCGTTCGAACCAAGGGGAGATGAAATGAGCGGCTTCAATCTTTCGGCCCTTGCCGTACGTGAGCGCTCGATCACCCTTTTTCTGATCATTCTGATCACCATTGCAGGCACCATCGCATTCTTCAAGATGGGGCGGGCAGAAGACCCTCCCTTTACAGTCAAGATCATGACCGTGGTCACCGCCTGGCCCGGCGCTACGGCTCAGGAAATGCAGGATCAGGTGGCGGAGAAAATTGAAAAGCGCATGCAGGAGTTGCGCTGGTACGACCGCACGGAAACCTACACCCGGCCCGGATTGGCTTTTACCACGGTAACCCTGCTCGACAGCACGCCTCCATCCCAGGTTAAAGAGGAGTTCTATCAGGCGCGCAAGAAAATCAGTGACGAAGCGCACAATCTGCCCGCTGGCGTCATCGGCCCCTTGGTGAATGACGAGTATGCGGACGTCACTTTTGGCTTGTTTGCCTTGACGGCAACGGGAGAGCCGCAGCGACTGCTTGTACGCGACGCTGAAAAAATGCGTCAGCGACTCTTGCATGTGGCAGGCGTGAAGAAAGTGAACATCATTGGTGAACAGCCCGAGCGTATTTACGTCGCCTTTTCCCATGAGCGATTGGCGACTCTGGGCATTACGCCGCAACAGATTTTTGCAGCGCTGAATACCCAGAATGCCTTGACCCCTGCGGGTTCGATTGAAACCAAGGGTACCCAGGTATTTATTCGCATCGAGGGTGCATTCGACCAGCTGCAGAAAATCCGTGATACCCCGGTTACAGCCCATGGTCGGACACTGAAGTTGGCTGATGTCGCAACGGTAGAACGGGGTTACGAAGACCCATCAACATTTCTTGTCCGCAACAATGGGAAGCCGGCACTACTGCTGGGTATCGTGATGCGTGAGGGTTGGAATGGTCTTGACCTGGGTAAGGCTTTGGACACGGAAGTCACAGCCATCAATGCCGAGCTGCCATTGGGCATGAGCTTGAGCAAAGTGACCGACCAGGCTGTCAACATCGAAGTATCCGTCGATGAGTTCATGGTTAAGTTTTTCTTTGCCCTGCTCGTGGTCATGCTGGTGAGTTTCCTGAGTATGGGTTGGCGCGTCGGATTAGTCGTTGCGGCTGCCGTGCCGCTGACACTGGCTGCCGTATTTGTGGTCATGGCGGCGACCGGCAAGAATTTCGACCGGATCACATTAGGGTCGCTGATTCTGGCCTTGGGGTTGCTGGTTGACGATGCCATCATCGCAATCGAAACGATGGTGGTAAGAATGGAGGAAGGATATAGCCGCATTGCCGCCTCTGCTTATGCCTGGAGCCATACTGCAGCTCCAATGCTCTCCGGTACTCTGGTGACGGCCATCGGTTTCATGCCCAATGGGTTTGCTCAATCCACTGCCGGCGAATACACCAGCAATATGTTCTGGATTGTAGGCACGGCCTTGATTGCATCCTGGATCGTCGCTGTGGTCTTCACCCCTTATCTGGGCGTCAAGATGCTTCCGGACATGAAGGAGGTGGAGGGGGGTTACGAAGCCATTTACAGCACCCCGAATTACAATCGTTTTCGTTCGCTGCTGGGGCGAGTAATTCGTCACAAGTGGATCGTAGCCGCCATCGTGATAGGGGCTTTTGTCGTCGCCATCCTGGGCATGGCGGTTGTGAAGAAGCAATTTTTCCCCACCTCTGACCGTCCTGAGGTGTTGGTCGAGGTCCAAATGCCTTATGGAACCTCCATTGCGCAGACCAGTGCCGCCACGGCCAAGGTTGAGGCATGGCTGGCGAAACAGAAGGAAGCAAAGATTGTGACGTCGTATATTGGCCAGGGGGCACCGCGCTTCTACCTCGCCATGTCGCCCGAACTCCCCGATCCGTCATTCGCAAAACTCGTGGTACGCACGGATAATCAAGAAGAACGCGAGGTCCTGAAGCTGAGGCTACGCCAGGCCATTGCCGATGGATTGGCTCCGGAAGCCCGTGTACGTGTTACGCAACTGGTATTCGGCCCATACTCTCCGTTCCCAGTGGCTTTTCGCGTAAGTGGGCCGGATCCGGAAAAGCTGCGTGCCATTGCTTCCGAAGTACGAAGCGTGATGGACGCAAGCCCCATGATGCGCACCGTGAATACCGACTGGGGTGTGCGTGTGCCTGCCCTGCACTTCA
Organism: uncultured Methylobacillus sp.; assembly: GCA_946481235.1. The sequence continues at coordinate 3,484 of CAMLME010000045.1, forward strand.
CTCTCCAGCAGGATCGACTTCAGGCTTTTGGGCTCACATCCAACAGCGTTGCTCAACAACTCCAATTTCTGCTGAGCGGCATCCCCGTGACCGAAGTTCGGGAAGATATTCGCGCGGTACAGGTGGTCGGTCGAGCAGCAGAAAACATGCGCCTGGATCCTGAGAAAATATCCGGCTTCACGCTGATCGGTTCTGAAGGACAACGTGTCTCGTTGTCGCAGATAGGAGTGGTTGATGTCCGCATGGAAGAGCCCACTCTCCGCAGACGCGATCGCACTCCGACAATTACCGTCCGCGGTGACATAGCAGAGGAGTTGCAGCCGCCCGATGTCTCGACGGCAATCAAGATGCAACTGCAGCCCATTATCGACAAGCTACCGGCTGGCTACAAAATCGAAGAGGCGGGTTCTATCGAAGAGGCGGGCAAGGCGACCAGAGCATTGGTGCCACTGTTCCCGATCATGATTGCGGCTACGTTGCTGATCATCATCCTGCAGGTGCGATCAATCGCGGCCATGGTCATGGTGTTTGCCACGAGCCCCCTGGGGCTAATCGGAGTAGTTCCGACACTGATACTGTTCCAGCAACCTTTTGGGATCAATGCGCTGGTGGGCTTGATCGCGCTTTCAGGGATCCTGATGCGGAATACCTTGATCCTGATTGGGCAGATCGAACATAACTTGAAGGAAGGGTTGAATTCTTTTGACGCGGTAGTAGAAGCCACTGTCCAGCGTGCACGGCCGGTGATTTTGACCGCCTTGGCTGCAATTCTGGCGTTTATCCCGCTTACGCATTCCGTATTTTGGGGAACGCTGGCGTATACACTCATTGGCGGCACGCTTGTTGGCACGGTACTGACGCTGGTGTTTCTGCCCGCAATGTACGCTATCTGGTTCAAAATCAAACAGCCAATGAATGTTCAAATGGCTCAGTAATGCCGCTGGAAACCACGTCTAACAGTACTAGATATTCAAGTGCGTCTAATGGTAGAAGCCCGCACAAGCGGGCTTCTCAAGGCTTACTGGCTGTGATTTAGGGTATAGCGGTGCAATCTATTCAATTTCCTACAGGCTTTATTAGAGGCGCATTTATTGACATGCATTTAACGCCAATTCGACAGTCTTTGAAGTCAGTTTGCTAGAAATTCATCCTATTAAAATTCAGATGGTTATGCACACATGCCTCGACAGACTTTATTGTTTATGATCAGTAGCTCTATGAATCTGTATAAACTACAGTTTCGCTAGACGCGAATGAAGTCTGTCAAAGAGGTTGTGTAAAAAAATGGCTCGGATAACTCCGAGCCATTTTTATGTGCCGACCCAAAGCACATATTAAGTTAGTCAATTACGAACTTGCAGGCCAGTTCTTCAGCGCTACCTGAACGACAGTCATCAGCTCTTCGATGGTTGCTCCGCTCGTTGCCTGAATAGACATTCCTTGATGAATCGTAGCTACATATTTGGCGAGGTCTGATGCATTAACGCTGTTCGGCAAGTCGCCTTGCCTCTGTGCCAATTCAAAGCGCTGTCTCAAGGCATCTTCATAGCCTTTTCTCTGTGCGATCAGTTCCCGCTGGATCAACTCCGAGCCCTGTCCGCATGACAGCGCCCCCTGCACAATCATGCAGCCACGGGGGTTATTTGGGTTAGTTAAAAGCTCGGCGGATTTGGTCAGGAATTTCTCGACAACCTGGCGTGAAGTCGGCTCATTCATGGCTTCGGCTACATAAGCCACGGGTCCGGCAAGATATTTCCCCAACGCTTTACGGAACAATTCTTCCTTGTTGCCGAAAGCGGCATAAATACTAGGCCGGTTAATGCCTAGCGCCTCAGTCAGTTCTGCCATGGAGGCACCTTCGTAGCCGCGTAACCAGAATACTTGTAGCGCTTTATCCAATGCTTCTTCATGGTCAAAAGCGGGAGGGCGGCCGCGTTGCTTGTTCGGTTTTGTAGTGCTCATGATGTCTTTAATTAAAGAGTGATTTGATTATTATACCGTTAGGTACAAAAATAGTTGACAATTAATTTTTGCTCGTCTAATATTTATTTACCATTCGGTACATAATATTGGTTCATGTATCCAATACATCTTTCAAAACCAACCTAAGGATAAGCAAAATGACTCAGCATCAAGGCAAAGTGGCATTTATCACTGGCGCGAATCGCGGCATCGGATTTGAAACTGCAAAGGGACTAGGTGAGTTGGGAATAACCGTAGTGCTTGGTGCCCGTGATCTCGCTAAAGGGCAGGCAGCGGCCAAGCAGCTACAGGCGCTCGGCATCAAGGCAGAAGCAATCGCCTATGATGCTGCTCAGCCGGCATCGGGTGATGCCGCGTATGAATACTTCGATCAGCATTTCGGCAAGCTGGACATCCTGGTCAACAACGCCGGGATGCTCATTGAACAGATCGTGGGCAAGAATAACAGCAGCTCGGTGAGTGCCGATGTATTGCAACAGACTTTCCAGACCAATCTTTTTGCTGTGGTTGCGCTGACGCAGAAGCTACTGCCGCTTATCAGGAAGGCACCTGCGGGCCGCATCGTTAACCTGTCCAGCATTTTGGGCTCGCTGACCTTGCACAGCATGCCGAATTCACCCATCGACCCGGCAAAATCTTTTGCCTACAACGCCTCCAAGGCCGCGTTAAATGTTTACACCATCCATCTGGCGCATGAACTGCGCGACACCAAGATCAAAGTGAATTCTGCACATCCTGGCTGGGTTAAAACCGAACTTGGCGGGCCCAATGCGCCGATGGAAGTTGCCGATAGTGGGAAAACCAGCGTGCAATTGGCGACGCTGGATGACAACGGACCGAGCGGCGGTTTCATTCACGAAGGCGAGCCTTTGCCTTGGTAAGTTTTATTAGCCGCGACACATTGGAAACCAGATTAGAGGAGTAGCAAAATGCAGGATTTATCCGGAATCGGCCAAGTATCGGATCTACAAATAGACGGTGGCAGAACATTACGATTTTTAAAAACAGGGAAGGGTGCGCCGTTGGTTCTGATGCATACCATCCGCACGCAACTGGATTACTTTCAGGAGGTGATCCCGCTACTTGCGCAGCATTACACGGTCTATGCCATTGATCTACCCGGCCATGGCTACTCGTCCATTGACACCAAGGCAAGCTACGACGAGCCGTACTTCCGCAGTGCGGTCATCGCCTTTATAGAGAAACTCGATCTGCGGGAGGTAACCCTGGTAGGCGAATCCATTGGTGCTGTTTTGGCGCTGACGGTTGCCAGCGCATTGCCTGATCGCATCAAGGCCGTTGTTTCGTCCAATACTTATGACTACGACACGCGCTATGCAGATGGAGTACGCCGTGGGAATTTCATTGCTAACTTCATCCTTGGTCAGTTTGCCATTCCCGTCCTCGGAGTAGTTTTTGCGACTATGGAAAACAAACCATTGCTTGGCCTCATCATGCGTGGCGGATTGCGGATGAAGCGCTGGATGCCCAATCAATTACTCACTGAATTTAATCGCGCTGGATATCGCAAAGGCTACCGTTATGTAGAGCGCAACGTCTTCGCCAACTGGCGTTCATGGAGCAAGGCCCGATCCAAGTACGCTGGGGTGAAAGCGCCTGTCAAACTCATCTACGGCGAAGATGACTGGTCGACGCTGGAGGAACGCCAGCGCACCGCAAAAGAGTTAGGTGGAGTAGCCATCACCACTGTTGCCAATACCGGCCATTTTGCCTTTGTCGATAACCCCCGCAAACTGGTCGAACTGGTATTGGCCTGACCGAAGAAACTAGCGATCATGGCAAATAAAATCGCATATCGTTATCGCGTGGTCCTTTTCGCATTGATCATGTCAGCCAGCACCGCATTGATTGTGTCCGGCATCATTATTTATCTGCATTCGGCACCTCACGCGCGCTTTGTGATGAAATGGCTGACCGCATTTGTGACTGCATGGCCCATCGTGTTTATCGCAATTTTGATTATTGCTCCTCTGGTCAATAAATTACTCAACCAGTTTGTAGAGGAGCGTTAATCATGGGATGGCCTGCTTAGCTATTCCGACAGACCTATTTCTTTCGATCATCTGCCACCATGAATCAAAAGGGCCTGAAATTTTTCAGGCCCTTTTTAATCCTTTGTCCTAAAGCCGGTCCGAAACCATAATTGCATCTGGGCGTCGAACCTGTAACTCCACCCCCGGCGTCCAATCATGCAACACCACTTTTCTGCGCATCAGCCCCCTCGGTTGTTACGGCCGGGCCGCAACTGCTGGCGCATCGAGCATGCCCATCGCTTCAGCATGCTGGTCGATGCCGATATCTATTTCAAAACATTGAGAAAAGCCATTCTCAAAGCCAGGCACAGCGTTTTCATCCTTAGCTGGGATATCGACAGCCGAACACGTCTGGTGCCGGATGGTGCCAATGACGGTTATCCCGAGCAGTTAGGGGAATTTCTCTATGCTGTGGCAGACGACCGTCCTGACCTGGACATCCATGTGCTCAACTGGAATTTCGCGATGCTGTATGCGCTGGAGCGCGAGTGGCCGGTAACCAGGCTGGGCTGGCGTAGCCATCACCGGCGGGTGAAATTTCATATGGATGCCGAGCATCCGGTCGGGGCTTCACATCATCAAAAGGTCGTGGTCATCGACGATGCGCTGGCATTTGCCGGCGGCCTGGATATCACGCGCTGCCGCTGGGATACCACTGACCATGCCTGCGATTCGCCATTGCGACGCGATAACGACGGCAAACCTTATGGGCCATTCCACGACGTGCAGGCCATGGTGGACGGCGATGTTGCGCACGCGCTGGGCGAACTCGCGCGTGAACGTTGGGAACGGGGCACCGGCCGAGAGCCCAAAGCGGCATCCGCCAAGGCAGCACAGGATTTATGGCCGGAGGACATTCCTCCTGATATTACCGATATCGAGATCGGTATTGCGCGTACCGAGCCGGCCTACAACGGACGTACCGGCGTGTACGAAGTGCGTCAGTTGCATCTCGACGCCATCGCTGCCGCGCGCGAGAAACTGTTCTTCGAGAACCAGTATTTCACTTCCGACCTGATCTGCAATGCACTGGCGGCGCGCCTGATCGGAGAAGATGCGCCGGAAGTCATGATCGTGACGCCCAAGACCCAGAGCGGCTGGCTGGAGCAGGCAACCATGGGCGTATTGCGGGCACGCGTGCATCAGCGCCTGAAAATGGCCGACGGGCAAGGCCGCTATCGCATGTATTGCGCGGAATTGCCGGGGATGAAGGAGGGCGGGTGCCTTAATGTACACAGCAAGGTCTTTACGATGGACGACGACCTCATTTGCGTTGGTTCCGCCAACCTCAGCAATCGTTCGATGTCGCTCGATACCGAATGCAAACTGGCGATCGAAGCGCATGGCAGCCGGCAGGATGAGGTGCGCCGCGCAATTGCCCGGCTGCGCAGCCGCCTGATGGGCGAGCATCTTGACGTGGCACCGGAAAAAGTCGACGAAGAACTGCAGCGCCGTGCGAGCCTGCATGAAACGGTTGCTGCCTTGCAGGGTTCGGGGAGGTCGTTGAATGTATTCGACCCCGAGTCGGTGCCGGAGCTGGATGCCCTGATACCGGAGCAGGCGGCGTTCGACCCCGAGAAGCCTATCGACCCGGATGAGCTGTTCGAGCAGTTTGTGCCTCGTGATGTCCACCGGCCGGTACCGCGGCGCATGATTGCCTTCGGCGCGCTGGCGATGACACTGATCCTGCTGGCGATCGCGTGGCGTTGGACGCCGCTGGGAGAATGGGTCAACCTGGCATCCATGGTCAAGCTGGCGCGTAGCCTCGACGCCATGCCTTTCACGCCGGTGGTGGTGGTCGGCGGGTATGCCGTCGCCGGCCTGCTGATGGTGCCTGTCCTCTTGCTGATCGGCGTTACCGGCATTGTATTCGGCCCGCTTGCGGGCGTTTTGTATGCCACCGGTGGCACCATGCTGAGCGCCGTCATTACTTACGGCATCGGCCGCTGGCTGGGCAAGGATACCGTCAACCGCCTGCTTGGGCCGCGCGTCAGGCGCATGCAGAATCACATCGCCAAGCGCGGCATCGTTGCCGTGGCCGTTATCCGCCTGTTTCCGGTAGCGCCTTTCACCGTAGTCAATGTGATTGCAGGCGCCCTCCACATCCCGTTCCGCGATTACCTGATCGGCACGATGCTTGGCATGGTGCCCGGCATCATCATTACCGTCACCTTTGCCCATCACCTGGCCGAAGCCGCGCGCAACCCGAGTCCGGGCGGGATTGCCTTGCTGGTGGGCGTTGCAGTCCTGATTATCGCTACGGCAATCGGATTGCAACGGGTGTTTGAACGCAGAGCCAACGCCGAAGCACAATGAACCTGAACGATGCCAATCTGCTGAGCCCCGTCGAAGAGGGCATGACCCCGGACTTCAATCCATGGCCGGTGACGGTGGCCACCTACAACATACACAGCGCCATCGGGATGGATGGCCAGTTTTCACCGGTGCGGGTGGGCGAGGTATTGCAGGAAATGCGTGCCGACATCATTGCCTTGCAGGAAGTGCCGTTGGGCGGCGAGGATTGGCCGGATGTATTGCAGGTTCTACAAGAGATGACCGGTTATCACGCTGTCGAAGGCCCGACGCATTGCAATCCGAAACGCCGGTTCGGCAATGCCGTCCTGAGCCGCTACCCCATTATCGCCACGCGCAATATTGACCTGTCATTCGGCCGCTGCGAACCGCGCGGCGCGCTGGATGCGGATATTGACTGCCATGGTCACCCGCTGCGCGTGATTGCCACCCATCTCGGCCTGCGCCCCGGTGAACGGCGCGCGCAGATACGCACTTTGCTGCAGGCTTTCGGCACCAACCAGATGCCGATGATCCTGATGGGCGATATCAATGAGTGGCTGACGTGGGGGCGGCCGCTACGCATGCTGCATCGTCATTTCGAGGAGGCGCCCGCGCCGGCGACGTTCCCGGCGCCCTGGCCGGTGTTCGCGCTTGATCGGATTTGGATCAGCCCGCGCCGGCGGCTGGTGCATGTCGAAGTCCACGCGACGCCGCTGGCGAAGATGGCCTCAGATCATCTGCCCTTGATCGCGCGCATCGACGGATAACAGGCCCTAAATCTGCATCAGCAGATTGCGTATTTTCTTTTCGTCCAACCCCTTGCCGATGATTACCACGCGGGACGAGGGGTGCTCTTCGGTCCATCCCTCCAACAGCGTCGGCGGATAAAGCGTGTGCTGCACCGCATGCACCGCCAGCGGTGCGGGACTGTCGTCGACATGGACGATGCCTTTCAGTCGCAGCAGGCTGGTGCCGTGTTGTTCGCAAAGCTTTTGCAGCGCCGGTTCAAGTTGCGACCAGCGCAGCGGCTGGGGCAGGGTGACGGTAAAGCTGCCGATGGCATCGTCGTGTATTTTTTGCGGCAAGGTGCCGCGCACGGCATTGCCACGTTCCGGCGCGCGCAGCCAGCGTTGCGGCTGAGCCTTCTTGCTATCGGCGTCGAAGAGACCGACGTTGATGATGGATTGCGGGTCGATGTGACCGAAGGTCATGCGGTGCTGCGTCGCGCCGGGGTTGAGGGTGCCCAGGGCTTGAGTGAGCTCTTCCAGTTGTTCGCGCGTCGCGAGATCGGCTTTGGAAATCAGCAACACGTCGGCCACTGCCGCCTGTTTTCGCGCTTCGGCATGTTCATCGAGTTGCGCCAGGCCATGTGCGCCGTCTACTACCACGACGACCGCGTCAAGGCGGTAGTTCGTGCCGATCAGGGGTTCGTTGAGCAGGTTGGCCAGGATGGGGCCGGGGTCGGCCAGCCCGGTGGTTTCGATGACCAGCCGGCTGAATTCGGGAATGGCGTGCAAGGCACGCTTGAAATAAAGGTCGCGCAAGGTATCGGCAAGTTCGGTGCGCAGCGTGCAGCACAGGCAACCGGAGCCGAGCAGCAGCGTATTTTCGGCGATGTAAGTGTCTTCGACCGTCCGCGCGAGAATATGGTCCAGCCCGGCCTCGCCGATTTCGTTGATGACCACGGCCGTGTCGTGCATGTCTTCGTGACGCAGCAGCTTGTTGAGCAGCGTGGTCTTGCCGCTGCCGAGAAAGCCGGTGAGGAGGGTGACGGGGATGCGTTTGTCCATAGGGGAGTGGATTTTAGCATTGCCCCGTACCCCGCTCACCGGAAGGAGGAAACTACTTTTCGACGAATGCGCGCTCGATCACGTAATCGCCCGGATCGCCGATGCGCGGCGAAATCTTGAATCCGCGCCGATCCAATAAGGCACTGGTGTCTTCCAGCATCTGCGGGCTGCCGCAGATCATGCCGCGGTCCACCGCCGGGTCGAGCGGCGGCAGGCCGATGTCCTCGAACAACTTGCCGGACTCGATCAGGTCGGTCAGACGGCCCTGGTTGCGGTACGGCTCGCGCGTCACGGTGGGGTAGTAGATCAGCTTGTTGCGGACTTCTTCGCCGAAAAATTCGTTTTGCGGCAACTCGTTGTTAATAAAATCCTCATAGGCCAGTTCATTCACGTAGCGCACGCCGTGAATCAGCACGATCTTCTCATAGCGTTCGTAGGCTTCCGGGTCCTGGATCACGCTCATGAAGGGCGCGAGGCCGGTGCCGGTGGAGAACAGGTAAAGATGGTTGCCGGGCAGCAGGTCGTGCAGCACCAGCGTGCCGGTCGGCTTGCGGCTGACCAGCACTTCCTGGCCGACTTCGAGGTGCTGCAGGCGCGAGGTCAGCGGGCCGTTGGGCACCTTGATGCTGAAGAATTCCAGGTGCTCCTCGTAATTCGGGCTGGCAATACTGTAGGCGCGCAGCAGCGGCTTGCCGTTCACGTGCAGGCCGATCATCACGA
>CAMLME010000046.1 GCA_946481235.1 uncultured Methylobacillus sp.
GACATCTTGGTCAGCGGCACGGCACCGCCGGTATAGCCGGTGCCGCCGCCACGCGGGATCAGCGTGAATCCGAGTTCGATACAGGCTTTGACGATGGGCGCGATCTCTTCCTCGGTATCGGGGTTGATCACGACAAACGGGTATTCGACGCGCCAGTCGGTGGCGTCGGTCACATGCGATACACGTGCGAGTCCATCGAACTGGATATTGTCCTTGCGGGTAATCTTGCCCAGCTTCGTCAGGGTCTGCTTGCGCAGTTTGGCTGTCTGGCGGAATTCTTCCTCGAAACCGGCCACGGCCTTGCGTGCAGCATCGATCAGCGTAACGACCTTAAGGTTGTTCTGGCTGCGCTCGTCGATGGCCTTGAGGCGATGATGCAGCGCGTCAGTCAGCGCCTTGAGGCGCTTGGGGTTCGCCAGCAGGTCATCCTGCAAGTATGGGTTGCGAGTGACCACCCACAGATCGCCCAACACCTCGAACAACATGCGCGCAGAACGGCCGGTCTTGCGCTCGTCGCGCAATTCATTCAGCACATCCCAGGAGTCCTTGCCAAGAAAACGCATGACGATTTCTCGGTCCGAGAACGAGGTGTAGTTGTAGGGAATTTCGCGCAGGCGAGTGGTCATGGGCAGAGAGCTAGAGGTTGCCGAAAGGGCTGAATTATATCATAGGGGAACGGGAAATAACCCTTTGAAATATATATCCATTATTGTGATGAGAGCATTGTTTTTCAAGGATATTTGGCTAAGGCAAATCCACGTTCAGAATCATCCCTTATGCAGGAATGACAAACCCCCGGGAATGGAACAAAATACGGCCTATGTACATCAAAGGCTGGCCATGTCTTCATTCAATGCACGCAAGTTACTGATCCCGCTCGTTTTGCTCGCTCTTCTAGGCGCACTGGTTTTTTTCGTGACCGACAAGAATCAGGCGCCGGACGTCAAGTTCACCACCATCACCGGGCAAGAGATCGGCATGCAGGATTTGCGCGGCAAGATTGTACTGGTCAATTTCTGGGCCACCACCTGCTCCGGCTGCATTGCCGAAATGCCCATGCTGATCGAAACGTATAACCGCTATCATAAGCAAGGCTTCGAGCTGGTCGCAGTGGCGATGGCTTACGACCCGCCCAGCCATGTGGCGAATTACGCCAAAAAGAACGGGCTGCCGTTTCCCGTCGCCCTGGATCTTCAAGGCGATCTGGCAATGGCATTCAACGATGTCAAGCTGACGCCGACCGCTTTCGTCATCGACAAGGACGGTCGCATCGTGCGCAATGTAGTGGGCGAACTGGATTTCAAAGCCCTGCACGCCATGCTCGACGAACAGCTGGGGAGGAAAATCTGATGGACTTCAAACAGCACTTTGTATATCAAATCGATTACCAGCATTGGGCCAACGATGCACTCTTCAATGCGCTGGATCGCCTCGATGAAGGCGCACGCACCAGCCAGCAAAAACTTTTCTTCGGAAACCTGCACAATAGCGTCGATCACCTGCTGTTTTTCTACACGAAATGGTTCGCGCGGCTCAAGGGCGAAGATCAGTCGGCAAGTTATTCCGGCACCACGCATGCCGACTGGCGCGAATTAAAGAACAGCATGCGTCGCGAAATCCGCGAAATGCAGCGCTGGATAGAACGTCAGCCGCAGGACTATTTCGACGAACGGCTTTTTTTCAAGCGCACCCTGAGCCGGCAGGAAAACAGCATCTGGGTACGCGATGCGATTACCCATATATTCACTTACGCTTCGCTGGAGCGCGGCCATATCTCGGCCATTGCCAGCAGCCTGGGGGCGCCATTTCCGGAGATGTCGTACTACACTTATCGCCTGGAAATGGGAGAGCATCTGCTTAACATGCGCAAGGTTGAATCCGACACTCTCCCCAGCGGTGCCTGACAGTGCTGTGGATCAAATCGCTGCACCTCATTTTCGTCACCAGCTGGTTTGCCGGACTGTTTTACTTGCCGCGACTTTTCGTCAATCACGCCATGGTCGACGATGCCGCCACTTGCGGCCGGCTCTTGCTGATGGAAAAAAAACTCTACCGTTTCATGACGCCGCTGGCGGTACTTGCCCTCGCATTCGGCCTGTGGCTCTGGCTGGGCTACGGCATCAGCGGCGGTTGGCTGCATGCCAAACTCGTTCTGGTTGCCATCCTGATTGCTTACCATCTGTATTGCGGCATGCTGCTGAAGGATTTCGAACACGGCCGCAACCGGCATAGCCACGTCTGGTATCGCTGGTTCAACGAGTTGCCGGTATTGATTCTGTTTGCAGTCGTACCGCTCGTCATCGTCAAACCCTTCTGAAATAACGGAACCTCCAATGCTGCACTCCCCCTGGCTGCTGAAAATGCTCGAAAAATCCGGCTCAACGCCGCGCGAGCGCGTGCTGGCACTGTTCGATATCCTGCAGGATTGGACAACGGCACCCGGACTCAGGCTCGACAGTAGCGATGCCGGCCTGTCCGACCCGAACGAGTCTCTTGTCGATTACCTGACGGAACAAATGACAATTCTGCGCCTGGCAGAACCGGGAGTCCTGGCCCGACAGGTTTACTTCATTGCCATGGGTGCACTGCAAGCGACCCGGGGAGGCGAAAATAGCAATGCTTTCATCCATGGCAGGCACGCCGTCGCCATACTGCTGGATGCGCAACGCCCGCCGCGACGCTTGAAAACCGGCATGGCTGTCGTCTCCGCTGCCATTTTCTTGCTGGCCTCGGCCATGTTTTTTGGCCCAGGCATCAAATCCGTACCGTCCGACACAATGACCGCCTTTTCCACGAAGGCCGACAATGACATGCTGCTGTCGATCCATGCGAGCGCCAGCAGCAGCCCGGACCAAGTCGCCTCACTACACGACTCGCTGGAACGCATCCGTCGCGGCGTATGCCAATACCCCCAGGCACTGATGCTGGCGCCCGAAGCGCGGGCAGTCTTTCTGGAAAACGTCGTCAACGGCTCGGTGCCTGCCAATGCCAACCAGATGCGCGAAGCGCGCCAGCTGATGCAGAAAGTCGAATGCTATTACCCGCCCGTGGCGATGACCGCCCTTTAGCAACTATACCGTGCGGTAGACTTCTTTCAAGCCAGCCCTGCTTGCTCCTGAGGTCGGATCGACTTAATATACAGACCTGTAAATAAACGGATTTCCACCTTGTCTGCATTGCGCGAAAAAATCCTGAACGTTGCTTCCGACCTCTTCCAGACGCGGGGCATCAACTCGACCGGCGTCGATACCATCGTCGCCGTCGCCGGCACGACCAAAATGACGCTGTACAAGCACTTCCAAACCAAGGAAAACCTGATCCTTGAAGTGCTGAAACGCCACAATCAGGAGTTCCGCGACTGGTTGGTGGAGAAACTCGGGGAGTCCTCGCGCACGCCGGACAAAAAGTTGCAGGCACTGTTCGATTACATTGAGGAATGGATGGCCGCTCCGGAATTTCGCGGCATGCCCTTCCTCAAGGCATCGGCGGAATTTCCCAACGAAGAAAATCCGGTGCATCGCTTGTCGACAGAGCAGGCGCGGCAGTTCCGGCAATACCTGGCATCGCTCGCGCAAGAGGCTGGCGCAAGCGATCCGGAAACCCTGGCGCTGCAGCTTTCGATGCTGATCGAGGGCGCGATGCTGGCGGAACAGATGCGACGCGGCTCCGGTGCCGCCAAACATGCAAAAAAAGCCGCGCGCGTGCTCATCGAAGCGGCGCTCACGCGATAATTTGCGCCGCCTCCGCCGGGTGGCGGATAATGCCGCATTTTCTCCATGACCGATAACGACATGCATATCCTGATCTGCGGCTCTCTCGCTTACGACACCATCATGGTGTTCCCTGACCATTTCAAACATCACATCCTGCCGGAAAAGATCCATATCCTTAACGTCGCTTTCCTGGTGCCGGAAATGCGCCGCGAATTCGGCGGAACCGCCGGCAACATTGCCTATAACCTGAACCTGCTGGGCGGCAAGCCTCTTATCATGGCAACCGTAGGCGACGACTTCGCCCCTTACTCGGAACGCCTCAAGAGACTCGGCATTCCCGCAGAGCATGTGCGTCCTGTTGTCGGCAGTTTTACCGCCCAGGCATTCATCACTACCGACCTGGCCGATAACCAGATCACCGCATTCCACCCGGGCGCGATGAACGAATCGCACCTCAATAGCACAAAGGACGCCCAAGGCGTCAGCCTCGGCATCATCGCTCCGGACGGCCGCGATGGCATGTTCCAGCACGCACGCGAATTGCACGAGGCGGGCATTCCTTTCCTGTTCGACCCAGGCCAGGGCTTGCCGATGTTCAACGGCGAAGAGCTAATGCACTTCCTCGGCATGGCCGACTATCTGGCAGTGAACGATTATGAAGCGCAGATGATGCAGGAAAAAACCGGCCAGTCCATGGAAGCGCTGGCGCGACAAGTCAAGGCGCTCATCGTCACGCGCGGAGCGGAAGGTTCGACTATCCATGCCGGCGGTCAACGTTTCGACATTCCCTGCGTTGAAGCAGAAGAAGTTCTCGATCCCACCGGCTGCGGCGATGCCTATCGTGCCGGTCTCGTTTACGGCATCCAGCACGGCTGGGATTGGCAGCGCACAGGACAACTGGCCTCAGTCATGGGCTCGATCAAGATCGCCAGCCGTGGCGGCCAGAACCATACGCCGACGCAGGAAGACATTGCGGCACGTTACCGCAAGGCATTCGGAACGGAACTGGTTTTAGCTTAGGAGAACCATCATGACTACGTATCTACGCATTTTCATCGTCCTGTGCCTCGGCGCATTGCTCGCGGCCTGCGCCAGCAGCAATTCCGGCGGCGCGTATACGCGCGGTCAGACGCGGCAAGTACAAACCGTCAAGATGGGCGTGGTCGAGAGCGTACGTCTGGTGAAAATCGAAGGCACCGGCAGCCCGGTCGGGACTGGTACAGGCGCTGTTGTAGGTGGCATTGCAGGTAACTCCATGGGTGGTGGGCGCGGCCGGGCCATCACGACCGTGATTGGTGCTGTAGCGGGCGGCATTGCCGGCGCGGCAGCCGAAGAAGGTATCACCCGTAAGGATGGCCTGGAAATTACCGTACAACTGGACAAAGGCCCCATGATCGCCATCGTTCAGGAAGCGGACGAAGAGTTTCACCCTGGCGACCGTGTACGCGTCCTGGAAGGCGGCGGCGTGACCCGTGTCAGCCACTGACGTTATGGTGCTTCATCCAAGCTTCAAATAGCCGTCACCATTCTGTAACACCCGCCCCATAAAGTTGCGCCGATTATTTATCGGAGCAACTTTATGCTTGAGCAGCAAAAAGCGCTTATAGCGCAAAACGAACCCTCTTCCCTTTATTTCAGCCTCGCCCGCAGCCCTTCCGAAATCCGCGAAGCCCAAGCCTTGCGTTACCGCGTTTTTGCGGAAGAAATGGGCGCGCAATTGCCCGGCAAGGAGCGGCTGGATCGCGACGGCTTTGACCCGTTCTGCGACCATCTGCTGGTGCGCGACCGCGAAAACGGCAAGGTTGTCGGCACCTACCGCATTCTCAGCCCGGAAATGGCTAATGAAGCCGGCGGCTATTACTCCGCAGGCGAATTCGATCTGAGCCGCCTGGAACCGCTCTTCGACCGCACCGTGGAGGTCGGTCGCGCCTGCGTGCATCCGGATTACCGCAACGGCACCACCATTGCCCTGCTCTGGGCCGGACTGGCGCGCTATATGTTGCTGAATCGCTACGACTACCTGATTGGCTGTGCCAGCATCAGCATGGCGGACGGTGGACACGTCGCTGCCAGCCTCTATAATAGGCTGAAGAATGAATACCTCGCCCCGGCCGAATACCGTGTCTTCCCCCGTTGCCCATTACCCCTCGACGCATTGCAAAATGTTATCGATGCGCCTTGCCCCGCGCTGGTCAAAGGCTATCTCCGCCTTGGGGCTTACGTGTGCGGCGACCCGGCATGGGATCCCAACTTCAATACCGCGGACTTGCTGGTAATGCTGCCGATCTCGCGCATGAATCGGCGGTACGCCGAGCACTTCCTCAAGCGACCTTGAACCGAGCGCACACCCCTCTACCTACGCAAATCTGGCGGCTGTCGCGGCTCGGATGGCATGTGCTGCAGGGGGTGGCGATCGCAGCCTTCATTCTCCCGCGTCTGACAAGTGAACAACGGGAGCAGCGCATTCGATTATGGTCCGCAGGCATACTCGACATTCTGCATATCCATGTCGTAGTACGCGGAGGCGCTCCGGATCCCGGCACGACCAGGGCCGTGTTCGTTGCCAACCATATTTCGTGGATCGATATCTGGGCCTTGAAACATTTGCATCCGATACGTTTCGTGGCGAAATCGGAAATACTCGACTGGCCTGTCATCGGCTGGCTCGCGCAAAAAGGGGATACCTTGTTCATCAGCCGCGAGAAACGCCGCGATGCCGGACGCATGATGAAAAGCGTGGAGCAGGCGCTGGCACGGGGTGAATGCCTGTGTTTCTTCCCGGAAGGGACGACCACCGACGGCACCGAGCTGAAGCCCTTCAAACCCAGCCTGTTCCAGGCTGCTATCAATGCTGGCGCCACCGTCTGGCCGCTGGCGATTCATTACCCCGATGCGGCGGACGGCATCAATACGGAAGTGGCTTATTGCGGAGATATCACCATGTGGCAATCGCTGCGGGCAATTCTGCGGCAACCCCACATCGTAATCGAGCTGTCGTTCTGCGAGCCGCTTTCCGCCTCGAACGCAGAGCGGCGGGAACTGGCGCAGCAGTCTAGGCAGGCCATTGCTTCCCGATTGCCTCTTGCGCCGCACAAGGCACCTGAAACAAACGCCGGTCTTCAAGACGCAACGCACTAAGCTGCCCGCCCCACAGACAGCCCGTATCAAGCGCGATCAGGTTGTCGCGCAGCACAAGTCCAAGCGCCGACCAGTGACCGACTACCAGCGTCTTGTCAGCCGTCTTGCGTCCCGGCACCTCGAACCAGGGCATCAGGCCGGCGGGGATTTTGTCCGGCTCGCCCTTGAAGCGAAAATCCATTTCGCCCTCGGCACTGCACACCCGCAACCGCGTCAAGGCATTGGTGATGATGCGCAGCCGGTCCATGCCTTGCAGGCCGTCTTCCCAACGATTCGGCTGGTTGCCATACATGTGCTTGAAGAAATCGCGGTAATTGCTGCTACGCAATGCCGTCTCGACCTCCTGCGCCAGTTCGAGAACCTGCGCACCCTCCCATTGCGGCAACAGCCCGGCATGTATCATCAGGTATTCGTCTGCGCCATAAGCCAAAGACTGATGACGCAACCAAGTCAATAATTCATCCCGGTCGGGCGCCGTCAATAACGGCTCAAGGGTATCGCTGCGATGTGGTTCGACAAATCCCTCCGCAACGGCCAGCGCGTGCAGATCGTGATTGCCGAGAACAACCCGCAACGCGGCTTCGTGCTGCCTGGCCCAACGCAATACCGCGAGAGAGTCCGGACCGCGATTGATAAGATCGCCGACCAGCCACAACTGGTCGCGCGAAGAACTGAAGCCTATCTCTTCCAGCAAATCGCTGAATGAAGCAAAGCAGCCTTGAATATCACCTACCGCGTAAGTTGCCATGGATCCGACTCAATAAAAAAGCCCGCTATGCAGCGGGCCCGAAATCTTAATTACTTGGCAGGCGCCGGAGCAGCAGCTTCTACAGGAGCGGCAGCTTCCGGTGCTGCCGCGGCCTCAGGTGCTGCAGGAGGCTCCGGAGCCGTGAAGCTGGCACCAGACTTATTCGCCATGTATGCCACCGCGCTCGCCACCTCAAAATCGCTCAGGTCAGCGCTGCCGCCACGTGCCGGCATCTGACGGATGCCTTCAATCGCATGCTTGACCAAGGTCTCGTAACCTTGGCCGATACGCGGACTCCACGCGCCGTTGTCGCCAATTTTCGGAGATCCGAGTGCACCGGATGCATGACATGCAGCACAAATCTCCTGCGTGACCTGCTCGCCGCTCTTCTGCTCGCGTGGGCCACTGCCGCTCTCGGAAAGGTTGACCTGCGCGACCGGTTTGATGCGCTCGACTACAGCAGCATCAGCGGCACTTGTATCCCCATCTTCAATATACGTGGCCTGGATGCCTACCATCATTTTATAAATCAGGAAAAACACCAAAGCCGGTGCAAAAAGCCCTCCGAGTAAAGCAAGAACAAATTGCCTGACTGTGGTTTTGGGGAATTCGTGATGCGTGCTCATGGCGTTCATTCCTAAAGATGGGATAAAAATGTTCGATTATACTGATATCCCCGCAGCCGGACAAAGCACAGAGGCAAGGCATTTGCTATAATTTGGTCAGGCGCCCGTAGCTCAGTTGGATAGAGTATTGGTTTCCGAAGCCAAGGGTCACTGGTTCGAATCCAGTCGGGCGCGCCATCCATTCCAAGACAGCACTCATCTACTTTTTCGATGTTGAGCGATCTTCACCCCAACGTAAGCATCGTTGATTACCATCCGCTCGCCTTCGAGCAAAATACTTCTCGCCCTTTAATCCACGATCCGAAATCAGTTTTTTTCATTGAGCATTTATCAGAAACTAGAATGACTGCGCGCTAACCAGAATAAACTGTTAATGATGGCTCATCGGCATTCTCGAAAAATCCATAGTCTCGCTTGTCGAGTCGCCTTGCTGTATCTGGCAGCCGGCTTTATCTGGATCATGGCAAGTGACGCCTTGCTGTCGGCTACTGTTGCCGACCTGGACCAATTCGAACATATCAGCACATACAAAGGATTCGCCTTTGTATTGGTGACTGCCGCACTTCTGTATCTTCTGATAAGAAATACCTTTCGCGAACAGAGAAAGCTCGAGCAGTCGCTCATTATCAGCGAGGAACGCTGGAAGTTTGCGCTGGAGGGAGCAGGCGAAGGCGTATGGGACTGGAATCTGGAAACCGACGAAGTATTCCGATCCGGCCAATGGTTCAAGATTTACGGCTATTCCCAGGAGGACGTGGGCGTTACTGCGGCCGACGGACGCCAGCTCATGCATCCGGAGGATGTATCGCGTGCGACCGAAGAGATGAATGCGCACCTCGAAGGCAAAACGCCGATCTACTCTTCAGAATACCGCTTGCGTTGCAAAGACGGCTCGTGGAAATGGATACTCAGCCGAGGCATGATCGTCAGCAGGTGCTCGGTGGGGAAACCCATCCGTATGATCGGCACGCATACCGACATCAGCGAGCGCAAGCGCTCCGAGGAGGAAATATTCCGTCTCGCGCACTACGACAAAGTCACCGGCCTGGCTAATCGGGTTCTTTTCCATGACAACCTCCAGCAGAACATCGAAATCACCAAGCGCTCCGGCAACTCCCTGGCGCTGATGTATCTGGATCTCGACCGCTTCAAGGAAGTCAACGATACCTTGGGGCATGATGTCGGCGACCTGCTGTTGAGAAGCGTCGCGGATCGCTTGCGAGGATGCGTCCGGGCATCCGACATCGTGGCTCGCCTGGGGGGCGACGAATTCACTATCCTGCTCACCAATCAGCACAACCCGGCTGACATCGAGCATATTGCACAGGAAGTGCTGCGACAGCTTTCCCAGCCGTTCCCGCTCGGCGTAGAAGAATTGTATGTGAGTGCCAGCATTGGGATTACGGTCGCCCCAGAAGATGCTGTCGATGCGGAAACCTTGCTGAAAAACGCCGATCAGGCGATGTATGCCGCTAAAACACTTGGAGGAAACTGTTTTCACTTCTTCACCCCCTCCATGCAGGAAACCTCGTTGAAGAGAATGCATATCACGGCAGACTTGAGGGTCGCCATCGCTCAGGATCAGTTCGAGTTGTACTACCAACCGATCGTCGAACTCGCCTCAGGGCGCATCAACAAAGCGGAGGCATTGATCCGCTGGATACACCCCACCAAAGGACTCGTGAGTCCCGCAGAATTCATTTCAATCGCCGAGGAAAAAGGGCTGATCGTGGAGATCGGGGATCAGATATTCGTCAAGGCGGCCGACCAGGCGTTGCAATGGAGACGGCAATTGCCAGGCTTCCAGCTAAGCATCAATAAATCCCCGGTCCAGCTTAAACAGACGAGAGCCAACCGCATGGATTGGTTGAGCTATTTGCACTCTTTAAAGCTGGGAGGGGATGCGATCGTCGTCGAAATTACCGAAGGCGTGTTGCTGGACGCCAACGACACCGTGATATCTCGACTCAATCACTTCCATCAGGCAGGCATACAGATTGCCATCGATGACTTTGGTACGGGCTATTCCTCATTGGCCTACATCAAGAAATTCCACGTCAGCTTTGTCAAGATCGACCAGTCATTCACGAAGGGGCTAAAGCCTGGGGCGGATGACCTGGCCTTGTGCGAAGCCATTATCGTCATGGCGCATACATTAGGTATGAAAGTAATTGCGGAGGGTGTCGAGACCGAACAGCAACATGCGCTGTTGCTAGAGGCTGGCTGCGATTACGGACAAGGCTATTTTTACTCCCAGCCATTGCCGGTATATCAATTCGAGAACTTCCTGTTTTCTGGCACGAGCGAGCGGATAGCGTCTTCAGTTCAATAGTTATCCCTTCATTTCTACCCCGCATGGTTTGGCAATCCATTTACGATGGATCGTCATCCTCGAGAAGTCCCTGCGGCTGAGCTTCAGTTCTTGACTGGATTACCTGTCAGCAACCAACATTAATTTAGTCATCCCCGAGTTTTTCCATCTTGTAGCCAGGGTTGGTAAGTGCTAGTCTTCTCCCGGTTTACCCTATAAAAATATATTTAAAACAATCTGTTTTGTGGAAACAAAGGGGACGACATTGAAAGGTTTTCTGGATTGGTTCGCCATTATTGACCCCGCTCCAATCGGAGAAACATTCAATTGGGCGCCAGGAATACTTTTCCTCTATGCGCTCTCCCATCTTCTGATCATCCTTTCCTGTTACTCCATCCCCGCCGCTTTCGCCTATTTCGTCTGGTTCCGCAAGGATCTGCAACATCGCTGGATATTCCTGGTTTTTGGCATATTCATTCTAGCGTACGGCATGACGCATCTGCTTTCGCTGATCCTGCTCTGGAAACCGGTGATCTGGCTGGATATTGCCGTCAAGCTATTTACCGCCGCCATTTCGGTCGCCACCGCGTACATGGTTGTGAAAATCACACCGCATGCGTTGAAAATTCCCAACCCCACGCAGCTCGCGACAGAGGTGGAGGAAGAAATCCAGGAGCGGCGGGAAGCTTACGTCGCGCTGAAAACTACAGAGATTTCCCTGCGCGAATCGCGCGAACAATTACGCAAGGCCAACATGGAGCTGGAGGCCCGCGTGGAATCCCGCACCCAGGAGCTGGCGCGGCAAACGGCCGTACTGCGTCGAATCATCGACTCCATCCCCGACCTGATCATTCTCAAGGACACCAATAGCGCCTACTTGGGCAGCAACAAGGCCTTTGAAGAATTTACGGGCAAGTCGGAAGAGGAGCACATCGGTAAAACTGACTTCGATTTATTCGATCCCAATCTCGCCGTTACATTTCGCAGCCTGGACAGGCAAATCCTGGACACAGGGCAAACTCATAGCCAGGAGGAATGGGTAACCTATCCGGACGGTCACAAGGCCCTGCTCAGCACGGTCAAGACGCCTTTTTACGGGCCGGACGGGGAAGTCCTCGGGCTGGTTGGCATCAGCCGCGACATTACCGACCGCGTCGATGCTGAAAACTCCTTGCGCCAAGCCGCCACGGTGTTCGAAAGCACGCGCGAAGGGGTGATGATTACCAATGCCGACAAACGCATTCTGATGGTCAATCGGGCGTTTACCGAATTACTGGGCTATACCGAAGCAGAAGTACTTGGCCAATCCACAGACATGCTGCAATCGCCGCGCCACGATCAGCAGTTTTTCCGTCGCATGTGGACAGAAATCAAGACCATAGGGCACTGGCAAGGCGAAGTCTGGAATCGTCGCAAGAGTGGCGATGAATTCCCTCAATTGCTTAGCATTAGCACGGTAAAGGACAACGAAGGCAAGGTTACGCAATATGTCAGTGTTTTTACGGACATATCCAAGATCAAGGAAACCGAGGCCGAGCTGGA
>CAMLME010000047.1 GCA_946481235.1 uncultured Methylobacillus sp.
GTCGGGGCGTAGCGCAGCCTGGTAGCGTACCTGCATGGGGTGCAGGGGGTCGGAAGTTCGAATCTTCTCGCCCCGACCATACAAATCAAAGGGTTACAGTTTTAGACTGTAGCCCTTTTTTTTGCCGATGACGAATGGCTCCCAGCGCCTCGGCAAGCGATGGACGCAGTGGGAGCACAATGTCCATTGCCTAACTCGTGCGGAAGATCAGCTCACGCACCTGCTGCAGCTTCGGAAATACAACTGGCACAGTCAGCATTGTGCTGGCGACAGCCATCAACAGCAGCGCCGTAAACGTTTCGTTGGTGATGATGCCCTTGTCCAGCAGGATATTGACGAAGATGATCATGATGAGTGCCTTGGTCTGCAGCAGCCAGCCAATGATCGAGGCATCGCCTGGCGGCCATTTCAGGATGCGCCCAGCGATCTGCACGCCAATGAGTTTGCCGGATACGGAGGCGAACAGCAGCACAGCGGCAGCAATGAACACTGCCGACCCGCCGACGCCCCAGTCAGTGCGCAGTCCCGTGCTGAGGAAGAAGACCGGCATGAATGCAA
The DNA here is from genome assembly GCA_946481235.1 of uncultured Methylobacillus sp. The sequence goes on from CAMLME010000047.1 coordinate 559, forward strand.
GCAGCACATGATGGCGCATGAAATCCATCTGCTTCTGGTCAAACCAGTGCGCATCCATCACCGCACCGGCGAGGAATGCGCCGACCATGAAATGCAAGCCAGCCCAATCCGCCGCGAACCCGCACAGCGCAAGCCAAACCAGCGCGACGTACCAGCGATCGCGCTCGGGGATGCGGACCATCAGTTTGCGGTAACCCCATGCGGCAAACGCGAACACGACGAGAAATCCCAGTTGGCGACCGACGCGGGTCCAATCCAACAGGATCAGCGCCAGCACGCCCCAGATGGCGATGTCGTCCAGGCTGGCATAGCGAAGGATGCGCTGGCCGATCGGCTGGCGCAGGATTTCAAGGTTCTCCATCAGCAGGATAAGGATAGGTAATGCGGTCACCGCGCATGCCATACCGACACCTACAACGAACTGCCACTCATGGCCGTTCGGGCCAATCCAGCCGCTATACATCAGCATGCACAACGCCGCTGCACAACCAAACAGGAGCGGCATGCCGAGCGCAAACGACGCAGTAATCACACTCTCGCGCCGGTGTTCCCAAGCCTTAGTCAGGTCCAGTTCGATCCCGGCGATCATGACGAAGATCATTACTGCCCACCAGGCGATGCTGTTTAACGACTGGATCACCCCAGGGGTAAATACGAACTGGTAGTAGTCCGGGTAGGAAGCACCCAGCACACCTGGCCCGAGCAGGATTCCTGCAATGATCTGCACAACCACCAGCGGCGCATAATAATTCGTGTTCCCTAAACGCCAGATCAGGTAAGGGACCGAAAAGATAATCACCATCGCCAGTAGAAAAAGTTCTGTCGTACTCATTGCAGTGTGCATATTTCTCCTCTTTTAAATCTTGTAATGTTGGGAACGTTTCCAAGTTCCTTGGAAAAAAACGTAATGCTGCTTAATGGGACTGCAGCCCTGGGGAGCGGATCTTGCTGGCATCCGCCAGCGTGGAGCGGTCACTATCCAGCATGATGCTGAAGGCCGAACTGCAGTGTGGCCCGCTACGACTGCTGAAATTCAGGCGGCCAAAACGGCCAAAGCCGTCGTACAACGAGGGCGCAGACTTGTCTTCTGGTCGTTCAGGCGCATGGAGTCGTGAAGTCAACTTGGCAATGACTTCGCGCAGCTCTGCGATTTCGTTCTCTTTAATACGCAAAGTATTTTCATACTCGTCTGTAACGACACGCAAACGCGCCTCCGCGGCAGTATGTAACTTGGCGGCGATCTGCTCGATCAACACTTGCAGCGAGCGCTCCGTTTCCTGGCGGCTGGCGCACGCAGTTGAAGCATCGCCCCCTAATTCTTTCAGGTAGCGATGGATGGTCGATTTCGAGCCCGTGTTACCCAATGCCGCGCGAACCGCGTCAGCAGACGGGTAGCGCCCCTCGGCGATCAACTGATCGCGGGCCCGTTGAACTTCGGATTTGCTTAGCCCTGCTCTTGCCACGCTACCACTCCCTTTTGTTACGTAATTATGTAATGCAGGGCGAGGTTAGCATAAGCGCATTGAAATTTCTTGCCGTTGATAAAGAACATAAATGGTCTTGTGCTTTTGTGTAATCAGCTGGGCTGTGCGGTTGATGCTTCAAGCAGTCAAACGTGATGGCGTCGCAAGAAATTAGGTGCTGCGGCCGCAGAATCTAGGTGCCAGTACCAATCCCTTCATCGCCTCGTTTCCCTAAAGTGCACTGCATGCAGCCGCCATGCTGCAGGACACTTGAGCGAGGAACACCATGAGCAAGCCAACACAGGATTCAGGAAAGCAGATCACCATCCAGGTATCGACCGCGGAACGTCCGGATTTCAAGCAGCCGCTCGCCGCCTACGTGTACGACAAGCGCCAGTCGGAGCCGAAACGGATCGAGATCCGCGACGGCAAATTCGAACTGAATTTGCCAGCCGGCGGCATGGGCCATCCCCGTGTGCTGATCGCCCCCATGAACGAACGCATCGAGGCCTCCAGGCCGAGCGCCGACAAGCTGAAGCGCCTTGGCGCCTATGAGCCCGTGCTGCAGCGGGGCCGCGACATCATCACCCGCATTGAAGTACCGGGCCCCATCATCGACTTCTGGCCATTCTGCTTCTGCTGGGTGCACGGCAAAGTCGTGCGCAATTCGGACAACCGGGCCGTGTGCAATGCGCGCGTCCACATTTGCGAAGTCGACCGCATTCCTTTGTGGTTGTTGAAGCTGCCCGATATCGATATCCTCCGCCTGCGCGACGACTTGATCGACGTGCTGGAGCGGCCGCCGATCCCGATTCCGGATCCTGGGCCACGCCTGGGCCGGGCGGCACTGCGTTTCGATCCGCAGCCGGACCCGCCCGGCGAGCTGGATGTGCCGGCAATCCTGAACCGCAACCTGCGCAGCACGTCGCCTGCGCTGCTGCGCAATATCCTGGTCGAGAACTGGCAGTTGCTGCTTCCTTGGTTCTGCTACTGGCCGCATTGGTGGTGGCTGTTCCGTTGCGATGAGATGGCGGTTGTGACGACTGACGCTTTCGGCAATTTCGAGACCACGCTCTTCTACCGCTGCGGTAGCGACCATCCCGACCTGTATTTCTGGGTGGAGTACGACTTCGGCAACGGCTATGAAGTCGTGTACCGTCCATCCAAGGCATGCCACACCTATTGGAACTACGAGTGCGGCAGCGAAGTCACGATCCGTGTCACCGATCCGCGCGTGCCGGGTTGCGATGAAGAGCCGGATCTGCCGGGTTGCCAGGTCGTCGTGCTGTCGATCGGTCTCGGCGTCGCCGTGCGCGAGCTGCAGACTTCTCCCGCGAGTGCCGAGGGTTTGACCAACGATGGCAGCCCGTTCGGGCAAACACTTGAACCCCGCGTGGACTTCAGCCGAACCGAGCTGATCGATAACAAGGGCATCCCGTATTACCGCTGGTCCTACCAGCGCCTGAGTGGTCCGGATGGCACGTCCGGTGTGGTCGCACCGGGATCGGAGCCCTTGCTCGCGCCGCCGAAAGTCATGGCCGCCGATGTGCACCGCCACTACAAGTCAGGCACCAGCTATTCGTCGGACCTGATGGGACCAATGCCGACTGTTGGTCCGAACCCGGCGCCGCTGCCGAACCTGTTCCGTATCCGGCCAACGGTTTCGCCGTCGGGGGACGAATGGATTGTGCTGAATGAGCATATCGACCTGGCCACCGCCTACTTCCAGACGGACGATCTGGCCGGCACGCCAATTGGCGATCCGCTGTCCGACGACATGGCAGCCGGCCGCTACGAAATGCGCCTGGAGCTGTTTGATGCTGCGGGGGCGCTGGTGAACTGGACTGCCGCCGGGATTGACCTGCGCATCACCGCAGTCGACGCGCCGTTCGGCACTGGCGTGGTGCCGACCGTGAGCGCGCCGGCCTACAACCGCATCCTGTCGGCCGGCGGCGATACGATGGGCTTCCGGATGGTGGTCAGGGTCGATAACAACCGCTGCCAGGCGGAGGTGCATCCGGTCGGCGGAACCGTGTCGCCGGACCCGGTGTGCGGCTTCCACAACTACAGCGGGCCTGGCGATACCGCGACGCTGTCGTTCACGGCACGCCATCCGAACAACTTCGCGACCTATTCCTTCGGTACGGCGCGCGGTGCAGGGCCGGACCTGGCGGTGGCCAGCATCAGCCCGGCAGGGAAGGTGGGCGATGGCGGACAGAATGGCTTTGTGCCGGCCGGTGCGTTCAAGTACGCCAAACCCATTCCCGTCTCAAGCCTGCTGGGCCCATGCCCGAATGCGGCGTTCTCGGAACTGCTGCACGTGAGTGCCACGGCAACCAATGGCTATGGTTTGCTGACCATGTATGACCGTGGCGACCATGCCGCGTTCGCCCTGGCCATGCCTTGCCCGACATGTAGCTGAGCCGGAGCGCAAGCGACAACGCCCGCGAGAAATTCGCGGGCGTTCGTTTTTCGGGGATACGGCACGAGCGAATCTGAAATTTTGCGAATTCTGTCGATTTCCGGCAAGCTGGCGCGTCGTAGGGATAATGGCAGGCGTGCTGCCATCAACTAACCCAACCAAGAGGCCAACAATGAACAAGCAAATCTTCGTGAACCTGCCCGTCAAGAACCTGGAAAAGTCGAAGGCATTCTTCGCTGCCATGGGCTACACCTTCAACCCGCAGTTCACCGACGAGAACGCAGCGAGCATGGTGATCCATGACGGCAGCATCTACGCGATGCTGCTGGTGGAGGATTTCTTCCGCACCTTCACTTCGAAGCCAATCGCCAATGCGAAAGAGGCGACCGAAGTGCTGGTGTGCCTGTCCTGCGACAGCCGCGAAGAGGTGGATGAACTGGTGCGCAAGGCCCTGGCAGCGGGCGGCAAGGCGCCGCGCGAACCCAAGGATTACGGTTTCATGTACGCCCACGGCTTCGAAGACCTGGATGGCCACATCTGGGAATTGGTGTACATGGCCCAACAGCCGCAATCGTAAATTTTCTTTGCACGCGTGACAATTTAATAGAATTTCGGCAAACTTGGCGCCTACACTGATTAGTGGCTTGGTTCGCTGGAGGTCATCGTGCTTTCCTGGTGGGTTCGCTGGATATTGATCGGAACGGTGGGGCTGTTCGCATCCATGTATGCGATGGATACGGTGCGCGTGGCTTCGCTGTTGCCGGTGCCGCCGCCGGCCCAGGCCAAGGAGTCCCCGAAGAATGAGCGCAAGCCGGCCAACGCCCTCGCCAAGGCCTCCCAAATGGACAAGGTGGCGGATGCGCTGGCCGGTAAGTGATCCTTTTTGACGGTTTCCGCCGCTGCGACGGTGCATTGAGCGCGGCGGAAATCGCTACCCTGGCGGCTTAGCGTTTTGCCGAGGTGGCGGTGCTGCCACTGCCACCTCCGGCCGGGGCTGCTGCCGGTGCCGGATTCTTGGGGGCTTTGCGCGCAATGCGCGAGCCCGTCACAAAGTCGTCTTCTTCCGTGAATCGTTTTTCGGAGGCTTGTTGCTGGCCTTGTTGCGGCATTTCCGCGCAACCGCTGATGGCAAGCGCGCACGCTGCCGCGAAGAACAGTTTCTTCATCTTTTTTCCTGATGTTTTGGGTTTGTCGATGCGAACCCGGAACCGGGCGGCTCAAGGTACACTTGTAAATCATACATGCTAAATGTCATGAATTTGTATTTTTTATAACTAGTTCTTTGATAGGAAATAGGCGATGCGGATTGCTGCGATCTCGGATATCCACGGAAACCTGTGGGCGCTGGATGCCGTGCTGGCCGACATCGCACGCCGCAACGTCGATGTGACGGTCAACCTGGGCGATATCCTGTCCGGTCCCTTGCTGCCGGCGGAGACGGCGGAGCGTTTGATGGCGCTGGAGTTGCCCACCATCCGCGGCAACCACGAACGGCAAGTGCTGGAGCATGATCCCGCGCGCATGGGGGCGTCGGACCGCTGGGCGCATGACCACATCGCGCCGGTGCACCGGGAGTGGATGGCGTCGTTGCCGGCGTCGCTGCGCCTGCAGGAGGATGTGCTGATGGTGCATGGCACGCCGGGTTCGGACCTGGTGTACTGGATGGAGAGCGTCGACCAAAGCGGCCAGCACCCGGCCACCTATGCGGAAGTACTGTCGCGCGCCGGCGATGCGCGCGCTTCACTCATCCTGTGCGGCCATACGCACGTGCCGCGCACGGTGCAACTGGACGATGGACGCTTGGTGGTCAACCCGGGCAGCGTCGGCTTGCAGGCTTATTCGGATGATGTGCCGTTTCCACACAAGGCGGAGAATGGTTCGCCGCATGCACGCTATGCGATCGTCGAGCGGACTGCTGGCGGATGGGCGGTTGAACAGTACGCGGTTGCTTACGACTGGAATGCCGCGGCGGAAGTGGCGCAGCGCCATGGGCGGACGGAATGGGCGTACGCATTGCGCACGGGACGCATGTCAGTATAGGCCAAGCATTTTCGTAAACATGGCGATCATCAGGCTGGACAGTGTAAGGATGGAGCCGGTGGTCCAGCGGAAATACCGATCAAATTTATCCTCCCGCCGGAGCGCTTCCGCGCGAAGAGTTTCGATCTGGTGGTCGATGTATCCCCGCAATTGGTCGGTGTACTTGCGCTGCTCAGCGATCTGCCTGTCAGCATGTTCGCGCAGTTCCGCAACTTGGCGATCAGTGTGGTCACGCGCGTTTTCGCCTTGTTCGACAATGCACTGGCGGAGCTCGGCCACTTGGTGATCAGTGTGATCACGCGCGTTTTCGCCTTGTTCGACACTGCACTGGCGGAGCTCGGCCACTTGGTGATCAGTGTGATCACGCGCGTTTTCGCCTTGTTCGACAATGCACTGGCGGAGCTCAGCCACTTGGTGATCAGTGTGATTACGTGCGTTTTCGCTTTGTTCGACAATGTACTGGCGGAGCTCAGCCACTTGGTGATCAGTGTGATTACGTGCGTTTTCGTTTTGTTCGACAATGTACTGGCGGAGCTCGGCCACTTGATGATCAGTGTGATCACGTAATTTTTCGACTTGTTCGCAAGTGTATTTACGTAGCTCGGCAACTTGGCGATCAGTGTGGTCCCGTAACTTTTCAACCTGTTCGTCGGAATTTTTTCTGAGCTCGGCGACTTGGGCGTCGGTGCGGTCACGCTGGGCAGCGAGGTTCTTCTCATGTCTTTCACGTTGCAGCTCAGAGCATTCGCGTTGCTCAGCATTGATTTGGCGAATTTCGATGAGAATGCGCTCGTAGGAATCCTTGAGTTCGGCGATTGAAACACTCTGGGTATCCACGCTTACCTCCAGCTTTGCAATTTTTGCGTCATTCTCCATAGCCGCCTCCACTGGTCATTGCGCTACTCTGCCGCAGGACGGGTGGGTGCGTTTTGAGCTTGGACAGCAAAGGCGGAGGAAAGTTCCGCCGATTTAGCCGGAACGGTGGCTGACCTCGATCAGCACGCCGCCGGGAGCGCGGCACCAGAAGCCCAGGCAGCCATAGCTGACGGCGGGAGCGGGTGGCAGCGGCAGGCCGGCGTCGGCCAGGCGCTGGTAGGCCGCGTGGACCGCATCGTCGGATGGCTGCAGGAAGCCGATGTGGAACCCGGCCGGATAGTCGACCTGCGTGGCAGCCTGCTGCAGGATCAGCGCAAAGCCGCCTTCGCCGCGCAGGATCGCCATCCCCTGGGCCGGCGCGGGCACGCGTTCAAAGCCGAAACCCCGTTGGAAGTAGTCTGCCGCGGCTTCCAGGTCCGATACGGGCAAATCAATATGGTTAAGCTGCATTGTTGATCTCCGGTATTAATGGCATATTCCTATCCTACGTGAGAAACGCTCGGAGAGCCTGATGCGAAAGATTGTAGTGTGTGCCCTGGCCTTGCCCCTGTGCTGCGCAGCGGCTGAACCCGACGATTGGATCGGCACCGACCGCCCCGACTTCGTGGATGCGCCGGATGTGGTGGGCAAAGGCCGCGTGCAGCTGGAGACCGGCTTCCTGCAATCGAAAGAGGCGCGCAGCACGCCATGGCTGTTGCGGATCGGCGCGACGGACGATCTGGAGTTGCGCCTGGAGTCCGATGGCCGCCTGACCAACCGTAGCGACCCGTCCCGCGCGCGCGGCTGGGGCGATGCCGCGCTGAGCGTCAAATGGCAGCTGCGTGAAGGCGGGGGCGGTACGCCATCGCTTGGCCTGATCATGCAAGCCGATTTTGCAAGCGGCTCGCGCGCATTCAAGGGCAATGGCACGCGCCCATCGTTCCGCGTGCCGATCGAGTGGGATTTGCCGCACGACCTGAACCTGGGCCTGATGCCCGGCTATTACCTCGACCGGGATGAGCGCGGGCGCCATGTCCCGACCGCCATGCTGGGCGTCACGCTGGCCAACAATGTCGGCGAGCGCGCCTACACTTTCGTCGAGCTGGCAGCGCCGCGCATTGCCCGCTCGCGCGATGGCGGCACCCCGGCCAGCTTCGACTTTGGCGGCGGTTATTCGCTGACGCGCGACCTGCACGTCGACGCCGGCATCATGCTTGGCCTTAACCAGCGCACGCCGGACCTGGCGTTCACGGTCGGCTTGTCGGTGCGGCTATGAAGAAGGGCACGCAAGGGCAGGTGGTGCTGGTATTGCAGGGTGGCGGCGCGCTCGGCGCTTACCAGCTCGGCGTCTACCAGGCGTTGCACGAAGCCGGCGTCGAACCGGACTGGGTGATCGGCACCTCGATCGGTGCGCTGAATGGCGCCATCATCGCCGGCAATCCGCCGGAACAACGCTTGCCGCGCCTGCGCGCATTCTGGGAAACCATGGAGCGGCAAGGCATGTTCGGCGCGTTGCCGCCGCTGCTTGCCAATGCGCTGACGCTGACCCAGGGTATCCCCGCCTTCTTCGATCCCAACCCCATCGCCTGGTGGAACCCCGCCGCGCCGCTGGGCGTGGAGAATGCAGCCTTCTACCGCACCAACGCATTGCGTGGCACGCTGGAAGGGCTGGTGGACCTGAAGTACCTCAACGAACGCCACACGCGCCTGACCGTGGGCGCGGTGAACGCGCGCAATGGCGTGATGCGCTACTTCGACACCCGCAAGGAGGCGCTGGATTTGTCCCATGTGATCGCGTCGGGCGCCATTCCGCCGGCCTTCCCGGCGGTGCGCATCGGCAGCGAGCCGTACTGGGATGGCGGCATCTATTCCAACACACCGATCGAGGCCGTGCTCGATGACGAGCCGCGCCGCGATTCGCTGATTTTCTCGGTGCAGGTGTGGAATCCGGACGGCAGTGAACCGCAAAGCGTGCTCGATGTGCTCGAGAAGCACAAGGAAATCCAGTACGCCAGCCGGGCCAGCCACATCGAGCAGCAACGCAAGCTGCACCGCTTGCGCCACGTGATCCGTCAGCTGGCCATGAAGTTGCCGGAAGAGGTGCGCAGCTCGCCGGAAGTGCGCGACTTGGCCCTATGGGGCTGCGGTACCGCCATGCAGGTGGTGCTGCTCAAGGCGCCACGCCTCAGTTGCGAGGACCACACCAAGGACATCGATTTCTCAAGCGCGGGCATCAGCCAGCGCTGGCAGGCCGGCTACGCGGACATGCAACGCGCATTGCGGGCGCGCCCCTGGGCCGAGGGCGTGGATCCGATTGAAGGCATTGCCATCCACGAACATTTTTAACTATCGAATTCATAGTTTTAATCAAATTTATTAATTGCCTTTGTCTCTTTAGAATGATTTCACCGATCACATGAAGGAGCAAAGCAATGAGCCACACCCCAATTACCACCGCATCCGGCATCCCGGTCGCAGATAACCAGAATTCCCTCACGGCCGGCCCGCGCGGCCCCGTCCTGCTGCAGGACTTCCACCTGATTGAAAAGCTCCAGCATTTCAACCGTGAACGCATCCCGGAACGTGTGGTGCACGCCAAAGGCTCCGGAGCCTACGGTACCTTCACCGTTACCCACGATATCAGCCGCTATACCAAGGCCAGGCTGTTCTCCGCGATCGGCAAGCAGACCGAGACCTTCGTTCGCTTTTCCACCGTCGGCGGCGAGCGTGGCAGCGCCGACACCGAGCGCGATCCGCGCGGCTTCGCGGTGCGTTTTTACACCGAGGAAGGCAACTGGGACCTGGTGGGCAACAACACACCGATGTTCTTCATCAAGGACGGCATCAAGTTCCCCGACTTCATCCACACCCAGAAGCGCGACCCGCAGACCAACCTGAAATCGCCGACCATGATGTTCGATTTCTGGAGCCGTACGCCGGAATCGCTGCACCAGGTCACCATGCTGTTCAGCGACCGTGGCACGCCGGATGGCTATCGTCACATGGACGGTTTTGGCAGCCATACCTTCAGCTTGATTAATGCTGCCGGCGAGCGTGTCTACGTGAAGTGGCATTTGAAGACGAAACAGGGCATCCGGAACCTGAGCGCGGCCGACGCGGTACGGCTGGCGGGCTCCGATCCGGACCACGCTCAGCGCGATCTGTTCCAGGCTATCGCCAACGGCGACTTCCCGCAGTGGGATGTGAAGCTGCAGGTGGCGACCGAGCAGGAATTGGCAGCGTGGGAACAGCGCACGGGCTGGAACCCATTCGACCTGACCAAGGTGTGGCCGCATGCGGATTTCCCGCTGATCCCGGTCGGCGTGCTGGAATTGAACCGCAATCCGGTCAATTACCATGCGGAGGTGGAGCAGGCCGCGCTGTCGCCGGCCAATGTGGTGCCGGGGATGGGGTATTCGCCGGACAAGATGCTGCAGGCGCGCTTGTTCGCTTATCACGATGCGCAGTTGTACCGGGTAGGTACCAACCATCAGCAACTGCCGGTCAATGCGCCGCGATGCCCGTTCCATCATCAGCAGCGCGACGGGGCGATGGCGCTGGGTGCCGGTGGGGCGGAACAGAACTATGCGGCGACCGAGGCGGCGGGCTCCAATCCGCAGGGAATGGGACATGGGGAGCCGGTGCTGGCGCTGCATGGCGGGGCAGGGCGTTACGATGGGCGCGGCAGGGAGGATGATTACACCCAGGCCGGCAACCTTTTCCGTTTGTTGCCTGAGCAGGAGAAACAGAACCTGTTCGAGAATATCGCGGGGCCTTTGAGCCAGGTCAGCGATGAGATTATCCAGCGCCAGCTGGGGCATTTCGACAAGGCGGATGCAGCCTACGGCGCCGGGGTGCGCGCTGCGTTGAAAGCGCGCGGGCGCAACGTTGACTGAAAACCGGCGCTGCGACCGTCGCGTCAAAGGTGTCTGACCCTGAGGGTCAGACACCGGGTTACCGGTTTGGATGTGTACAATAACGGTTCCGATCAACCAAGCACCTGAACGGTACCGCAATGACCATCAAAATCAGCCAGAATTTCGACTCTGGCGCCATCGAAGTAGTCCGCGCCGACGGCGCTGCCAACATCGAACTGAAGCTCCGCAAGGACAACGCCGCCGACATCCACCAGTGGTTCCACTTCCGCGTGCAAGGTGCGCGTGGCGAAGCGCTGACGATGAAATTCCTGAACGCCGGCGAAGCCACCTACGCCAAAGGCTTCGAGGACTACAACGCCTGCGCCAGCTACGACGGCGAGAACTGGTTCCGCGTCCCGACTTCCTTCGACGGCCAGGTGATGACCGTCAAGCACACGCCGCACAACGACAGCGTCTACTACGCCTACTTCGAGCCGTACTCGTGGGAACGCCACCTGCGCCTGCTGGGCGAAGTGGCCGAGAACCCGATCGCGCGCGTGCTCGATATCGGCTCCTCGGTCGATGGCCGCGACATGAACCTGGTGGTGATTGGCGAGCCGGAAGCGGAAAAGAAAATCTGGTTCATCGCGCGCCAGCACCCTGGCGAGTCGATGGCCGAATGGTTCATCGAAGGCCTGGTCGACTCCCTGCTGGACGATGCCAACCCGATTTCGCGCAAACTGCTGCAGCGCTGCTGCTTCTACATCGTGCCGAACATGAACCCGGACGGCTCCGTGCGCGGCAACCTGCGCACCAA
>CAMLME010000048.1 GCA_946481235.1 uncultured Methylobacillus sp.
CCGCGCGTCAGTCCGGCAACGCCTGCTTTTTCGGGTGTATCGAAGCTGCTGCCGGCGGCGAAATTGACGCTCACATCGAGTATCGGCAAATCATGGTTTTCCACGAAATACACCTTGGCGCCGGTGGCGCTTTGCCAGTGCTGAATAGGCAGCGCCGCCTGCACGGTTGCCGACATGGCCAGCGCAACAATCCCGAAAAACAGTCTGGTCATCGCATTCACTATGTTCTTGTTGGTAAAAGCCCGCAGAAATTTAGTGCGCATGCGGCACCTCCGGCGCTTGCGGTTTGTTTTCGTCCATCGGCTGCGGATCGAGGATGGCAACCGTCAGCTGGTCGTCCACCAGATATTTATTGGCGACGGCTTTTACCTGCTCGGCCGTCACCGCCTGCAAGCGCTTCGGGAAATCGTCGAGATCGCGCCATGAGAGTCCGGTGCTTTCCAGCATGCCGATCTGCATGGCCTGATAGAACATCGAATCGCGCTGATAAACATCGGCGGCAATCACCTGCGCCTTGACGCGCTGCAATTCGTCCTCGGTGATGCCGTCTTCCTTCAGTTGCGCGATCTGGCTCCGAATCGCAAGCTCCAGGTCTTCCACGGAATGGCTTTCGCTCGGCGTGCCGTCGAATTCAAACAAGGCCGGGCCGCGATTGACTGCATCGTAACCGGCACCGACATTGACGGCGATGCGTTCGCGGCGCACCAGCTCGCGGTTAAGGCGGGAGGCCGGGTTGCCGTCGAGCACGCCGGCGAGGATTTCCAGCGCATACGGCTCCCAGTCGTCGGCCTTGCGCAGCGACGGCGCATGGTAGGCCATCGCGATATAAGGCAGCTTGGCGGGAGCCTTGACCGTCACGCGGCGCTCGCCCTTCTGCTCAGGTTCGTCCTGCGGCTTGCGCTCGGGCAGCTTGCGCGCCTTGAGCGGGCCGAAATACTTCTTGGCAAGGCGGAAAACTTCCTGCGGTTTGACGTCGCCCACCACCACTAGCGTGGCATTGTTGGGCGCATACCAGCGCTTGTACCAGTCGCGGGCATCCTGGGCCTTCATGTTTTCCAGATCGTTCATCCAGCCAATGACCGGACGTCCGTAGGGATGCGCCTGCAATGTAGTGGTCATCAACTGCTCGCCGACCAGCGCCTGCGGCTTGTCGTCTGTGCGCCAGCGGCGTTCTTCCATGACCACCTGGATTTCCTTGGCGAATTCCTTGTCCGACATATTGAGGTTGACCATGCGGTCGGATTCCAGCTTCATGGCGAGCTCGAGATGCGATTTCTCCAACTGCTGGAAGTACACGGTGTAATCACGGCTGGTGAAGGCGTTTTCCTTGCCGCCGGCTGCGGCGACGATGCGAGAGAACTGCCCGGCCGGGACTTTTTTTGTGCCCTTGAACATCATGTGCTCCAGCACATGCGCCACGCCAGTCGTACCGTTGAATTCATCCACGCTGCCCGCGCGATACCACACCTGGGAAACCACGACCGGCGAACGATGGTCTTCCTGCACCACCACCTTGAAGCCGTTGGGGAATTTCATTTCCTGAATATTGCCGGCGAACGCCGCTGCCGGCAGGAATGCCAGCAAGACCAACCACCATCGAATTAGCACGTTGACTCTCCGTTTTTCGTCGATTATACCTGTTAGGCAGGGGCAAGCCCCGCCGTGCGCTGCTTTATGACCGGGCATCGTGCATCAAGTTCGGATTGGCGAGATGGATAAAAGCTAGTGAAATAGGCTCCCGATCCGACTAAAATAGACCCCATGCTTAATTTCTTCAAAAAGAACAAGGACGAAACTCCTTCCCCGGAACCCAAGCCCAGCTGGACAGAACGGCTCAAGCAAGGACTCACTCGCACCCGCACTCAGCTCGGAAACCAGCTCGGCGGCCTGTTCGGCGGGGGCAAGATTGACGAAGAGGTTTACGAGGAGCTGGAATCCATCCTGCTCACCGCCGATGTCGGCGTCGGCGCGACGCAAGCGCTGCTGGAACAGGTGCGCACCACTGTCAAACGCCAGCACCTCACCGATACCACACAATTGCGCGAGGCGCTTCAACAGGCGCTGATCGGTCTGCTCGAACCATTGGCCAAGCCGCTGGATACCGGCACGCACAAGCCTTACGTGATCATGCTTGCCGGCGTCAACGGTGCGGGCAAGACCACCACCATCGGCAAGCTCGCCTGGCGGCTGCAGGCCGAAGGGAAGTCCGTGCTCATTGCTGCCGGCGACACCTTCCGTGCGGCCGCCCGCGAGCAGCTCGCCGAATGGGGTGAGCGCAACCAGGTCCAGGTCATTTCGCAAACCGGCGGCGATCCGGCGGCGGTAATCTTCGATGCGGTCAACGCCGCCAAGGCGCGCGGCATCGATGTCGTGCTGGCCGACACTGCCGGCCGTCTGCCGACGCAACTGAATCTGATGGAAGAAATCCGCAAGGTAAAGCGCGTCATCGACAAGGCCTATCCCGGTGCACCGCACGAGGTGCTACTGGTGCTGGACGCCAACACCGGCCAGAACGCCATCGCGCAGGTCAAGGCATTCGACGATGCGCTGGGCGTTACCGGCCTGGCGTTGACCAAGCTGGACGGTACGGCACGCGGCGGCGTAATCGCGGCCATCGCCAAGGAAAGGCCGATTCCGATCCGCTTCATCGGCGTGGGCGAGCAACTGGACGACCTGCAGCCCTTCGACGCGAAGGAGTTCGTGGAGGCCCTGTTCTCGTGATCAAGTTCGACCGCGTCGGCAAGCTCTACCCTGGCGGCTACGAAGCGCTCAAGAACCTTTCCTTCGAGATCGAAAAGGGTGAACTGGTATTTGTCACCGGCCACTCCGGCGCCGGCAAAAGCACGCTACTTAAACTGATCGCCGCGCTTGAGCGCCCAACCGCAGGCACCGTATTGATCGGCAACCAGAACGTCAGCAAGCTGCGCCGGGCCGCCGTGCCGTTCCTGCGACGCAAGTTCGGGCTGGTGTTCCAGGATCACAAATTGCTGTACGACCGCACCGTATTCGACAATGTCGCCCTGCCGCTGCATATCAACGGCGTCGTCGGGCATGAAGCCGGCAAGCGCATACGCGCAGCGCTGGACAAGGTCGGACTGCTGAACCGGGAAAAAGCGATGCCGATCACGCTGTCGGGCGGCGAACAGCAACGGCTCGCGATCGCCCGTGCGGTGGTCAGCCGCCCGGCGATCATGATCGCAGATGAACCGACCGCCAATCTCGATGAAACTTATGCGTCTGAAATCATGAAACTGTTCCACTCCTTCCATCAGGTCGGCGTCACGGTGTTGATTGCTACGCACGATGCCCACGGCAGCGCCGAATTCGGCGGACGTACGCTGCATCTGGCGCAAGGAGAGCTGCGATGATCGGCCAGATACTTGCTCAGCATCGCCTGGCTTTTTCGCTGGTTACCGGCCGTATGCGTCGCGCACCGCTGGCATTGCTGATGATGATTACGGTCATTGGCGTCACGCTGTCTCTGCCGGCGATGCTGTATGTCGCGCTCGAAAACATCCAGCGCCTTGCCGGCGGCTTTCACACGGCCCCGCAAATCAGCCTGTTTCTCGCCTTGAATGCGCCGGAAGAACAGATCAAGGAAATCGACACGCAGTTGCGCAAACACCAAGACGTCGCGTCATACCGTTTCGTCAGCCGCGATAGCGCATGGCAGGAAATGCAGCAAAACACGGGTCTGGCAGAGATTGCCGGCGGCCTGGAGCAGAATCCGCTTCCCGATGCTTATGTCGTGGAAACCAAAAGTGGCGACCCGGCGGTGATCGAACGCATGCAGCAGGAAATGCAGCAATGGCCAGGCATCGAACATGCGCAACTGGATGCCGCCTGGATAAAGCGCCTGCATGGATTGCTGGAACTCGGCAACAAGCTGGTTCTGGTCATCGCAGGGCTTCTCGGGTTCGCACTGCTGGTCATCACAGGCAACAGCATCCGCTTGCAGATTGCCACCCAGCATGAAGAAATTGCCTTGAGCCGGCTGATCGGCGCAACGGACCGTTTCATTCGTCGCCCGTTTCTTTACGCCGGTACGCTCTACGGCATCGGCGGCGGTTTTGCGGCTTTGCTGATACTGGCAAGCGCAGTCTGGCTATTCAATGAGTCGGTCGCCGACCTCGCGCGGCTGTATGCGTCGGACTTTCACCTCATCATGCCGACCGCCGACATCAGTTTTGCCCTCGTAGGAGGCTCGGCGCTACTGGGCTGGATCGGTTCCTACCTTGCTGTAAACCGTGCGCTAGCCAATATCGAAAGCTACTGAACAACCTGGGGTGGCTTCGCCTCCGGGGCCACTGAACTGCTGGCTTTTGCTGGCTTATTGCCTCACGACGGCAGGCGCGAGGAGATAGTTGCGCGGGCCATTTCAATCAGGAGTAATGCGCCAAACCTTATTGCCAACATCGTCAGCGACCAGCAAGGCACCCGACTTGTCGGCAACCACCCCCACTGGCCGGCCATTGGCCTTGCCATCCTCACTGATGAATCCGGTCAGCACATCCTGCGGCATGCCGAATGGGCGGCCATCGGCAAAGGGTACGAAAATCACCTTGTAGCCGCTCAAGGGCTTGCGATTCCATGAACCATGCAGCCCGATGAACGCTCCGCCCGCGTATTTCTGCGGCAACAATCCGCCTTCGTAAAACGTCAACCCGAGCGGCGCGACATGCGCACCGAGGGCGTAGTCGGGAATGATCGCCTTAGCCACCAGATCGGCTCGTTGCGGCTTTACGCGTTCATCAACATGGCTGCCGTAATAGCTGTAGGGCCAGCCGTAGAATCCGCCGTCTTGCACCGATGTCAGATAGTCGGGAACGAGGTCGCTGCCGAGTTCGTCCCGCTCGTTCACAACAGTCCATAATGTCCCACTCTGAGGTTGCCAGGCCAAGCCATTGGGATTGCGCAATCCTGAAGCAAATATCCGTTTCCGGGCGGAGGCCAGCTCAATCTCCAGGATAGCCGCACGGTTTTCCTCGTTTTGCAGGCCTTGCTCGCCGACATTGCTGTTGGAGCCGACCGTGACATACAGGCGCTTGCCGTCCCGGCTGGCTAGAATATTCCTGGTCCAATGGTAGTTCGGCGCGCCGGCAGGCAGGTCGGCAATCTTGACACCGGCTTCGGTAATTTCCGTCTGGCCGTCGCGGTATGGAAAGCGTAGAACGGCATCCGTGTTGGCAACATAAAAGTTGCCATCCACCAGCGCCATCCCGAACGGCACGTTCAATCCCTGCAGGAAGGTCTTGCGTACTTCCGCGATGCCATCCTTGTCTGCATCGCGCAGCAAGATAATGCGGTTGGCGCCCGGTACGCCGGCACCGGCGCGCTCCATGAACATCTTCGAAAGGCGAGCGCGTATGCCCTTGGGATTGCGCGGCGGCGAATTCGTCTCGGCTACCAGTACATCACCGTTAGGCAGCACATAAAGCCAGCGGGGATGGTTGAGGGATTCGGCGAAGGCCTTGACGGCCAGGCCTTCAGCAACATGGGGTGTCGCGCCCCTATCCCAGCCCTTGGCCGTTGCGACATTTACGGTCGGCAGCAGCGTGCGTTTAGGCTGAACCAAGATGGGCCTGGGGCCCATATCGGCTTGTGCAGGCAGCTTTGCCATATCGCTGCAACCCAAAAGGCCCAACAGGGTCATGCAACAGATCAGATGACCGCTAAGCTTGATCATGGCGGAACTCCGTTCAATCAATATAAGGATTGATCCGCAAACTTATCGACGGTTTCAGGTGTTGCTTACGGTCAGGCAATGCCAGGCTAAGTCAACAGCGGATGCATCCAGATGAACAAGGTTTGACCCTGGGATTCGGCAATGCGGGCCAAACCGGCGAATTCCGCAACCAATAACTGAACTTCCTCAACCGGCCAGCCGCTAATCTCGAACTCCTCGGTGGCTGCCAACTCTTCTCCCACAGCCTCGAGCGCTTCCTCTTCGAGGCTGGCCAGCCTTTCCGTCAATTCATCCGGAATGCGGAGGACCATCGGGCCATCATCACCCATGGTATAGACCGGTTCGTAGAAATAGACCGCATCTTCAATACCATCACCGGTCAACAGGCAATGCAACGTGATGAATTTTGCCTTGCTGATATCCCTTGCCTCGATGCCACTCCACTCATCGACGGGGTGCTGCGACTCCCCGATTGCCTCAATATCTTCCTCGTCAGCGCTAACGATATTAACCAGAATTCCCATTGCCTGCTCTTGTGATTGCTTGATAAAAATGAATCTTACCTTCTTGCGATTGCGTTGGTAGAAATTGTTCACTGACATTAAAGTCGTGAACATCAGCCGTAACAATATCAAATAGTTATACACACGCGATAAACATTAAAGTCGTGAACAAACTTGGGCACGGCCTTGAATGGCCATTACTCACTTACATAAAAGTCGTTAACAATATTTTTGTCACTTCACTCACATCTTATAAGTAGGTTGAGTCAGATGTCAGTGATCGAGAAAACTGGTTGAATGGTGCAACGAATGGATAAACACAGGATAGGGATTCGAGGCGATGATGCAGCCCAATATCAAGTGGCGATACTAAGCAGCTAAGTTTTCAACAATTACACAAATGCTACAGCTACAGGCTCTTTCTGAAGGTAAACTCCGAAGGTGAGAGCATCGTAACGGTTGAAGAATGTTTCGAAGTAAAACCTATGCACGTCTCCATTATCATCATTCAGTAGCAGCTCAGTTGCACCTAGCGGGCCGCCGCGTTGCGCCCCGCAATATCCTACTATTGAGGCAAAAAGCTCAACTTCTGAAATTCGAGAAAATTGCTTTGCGAATCCAGGAGACCGAATGTGGTGGCGACACGGCAGGAGAGGATCGAAGTCAGCCGAACGACGATTCGGATGTGGATGTGTAGAGATTAAACCCACCATAGGCAGATCCTGCCCAACTGTCTCTATATACCGATAGAACGTTGTTGACAGAGTATTACCAAAAGTACGATGAAGCGACTGGATGGTGGAAATGCTGGGCTCCATGTCTAAAGCTTCACTAGTAAATCTATCACGCAAGAACAGCAATCGACCTGCAGCAAAATTAGCCTCTGCCTCAATTTGCTCGTGACAGTCCCTCGACAAGGTATGAGCATTGTCCCCATGCATCGTGTCATCATGCCATGGGAGAAGACTGTGCCCGATCTCGTGCGCTTCATTCCATCTGTGTTTCTTTTCTGGAAGCGATGCATCAAGAAGAATTCTTTTTCGATCGGGAACATAAAGAGCTTTCAAAGACATCTTCTTGATTGCATCCATTAGGATGGTCGGTCTTTGAAAGATTTGCACAGAGGCCACTCGAATTCGACTTACCGCCTCCTGTAACAACCCTGGATCATCTGCAGTGTAAAAACTTCTATCAAGCTTAAGCAGCTCCCGAACATCCGCCAATGATAGCGGCGGTTCGGGATTACCTAGCCCCTTCAAGACGCGTTCGACTCGCTGATCGATGTCCTCGGCAGTACGCTGGCGTAGTATTCGATTTTTGGCCAAGTTGGCTTTTCTATTCTTTACTAAGAGCTTCTACAAATGCTTCCAATGCTGCACGCTCTTCAGAAGTCAGCTCCGCAACGGGTTCAGATCGAGCCGCAAATCGTACAGCCTCTTTGTATAAAGCATCGTTTTTCGCTTCGATCAAACCTGCCACTTTTAACAAATTCGAACGAGGCAAATCGAAAACATTTGCAAGTTGATAGACAGTACGGACATCTGGCCGATAGTGAGCGTCTTCTTCAATATCGATTAGCTCTTCAATATCAATGCTCGCTTCTTCAGCTAACTTTTCTATCGAATACCCACCCTTACGCCGCATCAAACGAACAAAACGTCCGAATGCGACGCGGGGTTCGTTAATAGTAAAAGCCGCGCGATGCGATGATACTTCCCCATCAACCGCCACTTCTGCCGCTAAGGGGCCAACCCCAATCTCATCATCATTCGATTCGAGCTGGGCCATACGTACACACCAGTCTTTCGTAATCTCGATCCTCATGATTGACTTCCTTTCTGAATGAAATTTTCAGCCTGCTCTGCCGTCATTTCAAAATAGCGCAAATCGTGATAACCAGGATCTTTCCCCATATCAGTCATTCCGATTTTACTCGCGTAAAAACCTTCGGACTGTGGGAGAGCATGTAATCCGATTCGCCCTTTAAACCCCTCCATCCTACTTACTTCAACCGCCGCTCTAATTAAGATTGTTCCAACGCCACGATAACGAGGAGTGCCATCTAAAACCGGATGATTCCAAGGTGCATTTTCAATATATTCTACGTAAGCAAGATGCTTCCCTCGCTGCGACTGCAGGAGACAGCGATGAGCTCCTAAGTCTAGAGTCATCATTCCCTGAGTCACTCCGCAACACATAATGCTAAAGGCTTGAGCACCTAGTAATCCTTGGATTTGTGCTGCCTTCGTTATCCAATTCCAATGACTACTTTGAGGCCATGAACTTTTATCAACACCTTGAAGTGTCAGGTCCGAAATTGTCTTTAATGTCGCAGGCACCCACTGTTTCTGCCAATCAGAAATTTGCGCATTGGTAATGGCATCCCAAAGTTCAGCAGCTTCTGGTGCATTTTGCTCCACATTCCAAAGGATAATGGGCGTAACTTCCACAGTCATAACAGCATCACTTCCGCTTTTTCTTTTGTCTTATCGTCTTCAAAAAAAAGTTTATCGCCCCTTTCCACACGAACTTCCACCAATTGGTAAAGGCGTAATGCTTGCCTAATCAAAGAAGTTTTACTTAAGTCCTTTTTCAAGGAAAGCTCCTCCAAGACATTCATTTCAGCCTCAGTGAGATTCAGGGTCATGGTGCGTTTTACTGTTGACATTATTTATTCCAGTAGTTCGTCAAGTGCTCGAATTTTAGGTCGCCAACCACAAAAAGTCAACCATAAATAATTATTAAATAGCTATTGACTAGCTATTTAATAGCTGTAAAATGCATCAAACCTTCTCACTTGTGACTTTGCAATGATTTAGGCGCATGGCGTTGCCATCACCCGAAGTTGAAGCAAGTGGCAATCAAAGAGGTTTCATATTCACCTTAACCAGGAGAGTAACAATGAGTAATCCCCATCAAGTGCAAATTTCGGTAAATGATGTTCCACACACCGTGCAAAAAGGAAAGTTTTCCTTTGACGACCTTGTAAAGCTGGCTTTCGGCGAAAACGCGAATCCAGCGGATGGCTATCGCATTTCCTACGATCGCGGGCATGGAAATGCATCCGGCAAGCTTAAGCCGGGTAGCTCAATCGAAGTCGTGGAAGGAATGGACTTTACGGTGACAGGGACTGGTCAATCTTAATAAGTGAGGAGCGACACAATGGAAAAACTTCCTGAATCAGTCGACGGCAGCATTCAACGGCTCTTGGCCGAGGGGTATGCACTTTATCGTCGCGGCTCTTACATCGTCGCTGCGATAACCTATTTGGACGCAAACGGTACCCCTCAAAGCGGCTTGATGGTCGACACACTTAACATCGACGAGAACGGGAAAGCACGTGTCGCTCCGATTAATCATCAAATGTATTTCGTTGGCCAGCAACCGTATGACGAAAAGGGGCGGATTCTATTTGGGGGGGCTGGCGCTAGTAATAATCCGTTATTCGATGGCAAAACCTCATCATTTTATTGGTCCTGGAAACAGTTGGATTCCCAAAGGAGAATGAAGGATTATTCCAATCTGTACGAGAAATTTTCCGATTACATAACCTATGTTTCAGGGCCAGCTGAAGCGAAGTTTCCTAATTTCAAAATCACTCCTTTTGACGAAGTAACTTCAAAGGAAATCACTTGCCCATTTCCTTTTGAAGATATGAATTCGGCCAAGGCAAACTTATTAGAGTTGGATAAACTTTTAGAAGGAGACTCCATAGCAATTATTGGGGCTGGCGGCACTGGCTCTTATATATTTGACTTGGTTTCAAAAACGAAAGTTGGAAAAATTAAACTCTTCGATTTTGATATTTTTGATCTACATAACGCTTTTCGTATACCAGGGGCCTCCACCCGAGAAGAGTTGGGGCAACCGAAAGTTAAGGTTATTGAACAGCGTTACAAAGGTTGGCACAGCGGAACCGAGGTGTTTGAATTGAAGCTTGATAGCAACTCGGATGATATTCTCGAAGGGATTACATTTGCATTTTTGGCAGTCGACAAAATGGGCCCTCGAAGGGAGCTAGCGAAGATGCTACTGAAAATGGGCATACCATTCATTGTGGTTGGCATGGGTATTCATCATGGGAACCCAGGTTTAACTGGCATGGTAGATACAACTCTAATTGATGAGAATTCAGCATCATCCCTTTTTGAAGAAATTGCAGGGGAAAAACTAATCGATCTGCCAGATGAATATCAGAAGAATATTCAAACGGTCGAATTAAACGCCCTAAATGCATCAATGGCTGTCTTCATGTACAAAAAATATCGCGGGTATTACGCTTCTGGCCGCCCTGTTCATCAAGCGTCATTCACAACATCGTCTATGCAACTGGATCGTGGCTAAATAAACCTATGACTAACTTCATAGTAATCCGCGGCCCAATCCCAGCGGAATTGGAAAATGGAAGAATTTATGTCAATCCGAACAGGAATAGGGCTCATCATCTTTGCGCTTGCGGATGTGGAAGCCGTGTACTGACACCATTAAATAGTCACGAATGGCGGATCACCGGTTCAGACTCAAACCCATCATTGTCACCATCAATTGGCAATTGGAACCTGAGTTGCCAATCACACTATTGGATTAAGAGTGGGAAAGTCGTTTGGGCGCCTCGCTGGTCCTTAGCAGAAATCGCGGCAGGCAGAGCTCGAGAGCAAAAACCTTATTTAGAAGACTCTTGGCTTGAAAAGTTTAGTGGGTGGATAACTCGTACTGCCAAAGCAATCTTTGGTGATCCGAAGTAACATTGGGCCTCGCTTGATTGTCCGTTTCATTTTGCTGGATCCGCAATCGGGACCTGTACCTATGACGGAATAGGCAATTTGACGTTGGTGGACGGCCCCCGTACCGACGTAACCGACACGGTGAGCACAAGCTATGATGCAGAACGTCGGGGCACGCAAATTACCGATGCCTTGGGCAAGATCACTAAGCAAGCCTATGACGCGGATGGTAGATTGATACGCATCGCCGCGCAGCTGGGCAGTCTATGGCTTATCCTGCCGCAGCTATACTCCCACTGGCAAACTCTTGAAAGCATGGGGCCCTGCTCAGACTTCCCAATGGGAATGATCCGTCGGGGTTGGTGGGCAATCTTATTGAAAAAGGAGTTGAACTGGTTTTACATTTAAAAAATAGTTGGGATAGAGCACAAATACTTGCAGCTCAACAGAAAGTTGAGCAATTAAATAAGTTGGCATCCGAGGGCCGGTTGGTAAAAACAGCTGTACAGAATGGTTTGGGTGGTGAATTTTCATCCGATCCCAATTTTTATCAGCCATTACACGTAGCTCATCTCCCAGAGTACTGCCCTGACATAACCCCATACTTAGCGCTAGCTCCCGGATGGAGAGCCATGCTCACTCCCATTCCAGCTGAGGGTAGGCTTGATTGACGTTCCGCCGGTTTATCAGATCAAACAATACCCAATTGGGCTTTTCTGCCTGAGCAGCGGTATCAATGGCATCTACCAACTGCACCCCCTGCTTTATCGAGGCCCGTATATCTTTCAACAGAAGATTGAGATAGGCGCCTTGTCTATCCAGCGCGCCATTCTTGTCCTGTGTCGGGTCGCCGTGTCCCGGGATGGTCATCTTAGCCTGTACCGCCCTGAGCCCTTCAATTACGCTAATCCAACCCTTCAGGTCGCCATCCAGGGATGGCGTCTTGGTGATGAAGAGCAAATCTCCCGTCCAGAAGGTTTGGGTTTTTTCGTCCAGCACGGTCAGGTCGGTGTTGGTATGCGATTTGGGCCACGCTTGTAAAT
>CAMLME010000049.1 GCA_946481235.1 uncultured Methylobacillus sp.
GCCACGATAGGCGACATCACCGGCGGCCCTGGCGGCACTTCGACCACCTTCAGGTCCGCGCCGTGTTTCGCAGCGATCTTTTCAAGTCCCGGCCGCAGCTTGCCGGCGATCTCGTGGCTTTGCTGGTCGCGATGATGCTTGTCGACCAGATTGACCTGGATGTCGCCCAACTCCGGCCCGCTGCGCAGGAAATACTGGCGCACCAACCCGTTGAAATTGATTGGCGACGCCGTGCCGGCATAGGCTTCGTAATCGGCTACCTCAGGTACCGTCGCGAGGTAGGCGCCCATTTCGCGCAGCACCCCGGCTGTTTTTTCGAGCGGCGTGCCGACCGGCATATCCACGACCACCTGGAATTCCGATTTGTTGTCGAACGGCAGCATCTTGAGCACCACCAGCTTGAAGGCAGCGAGCGAGACCGACAGCGCAATCAGCAAGAGGATCGCCAAGCCGAGATAGCGCCGATTGCGCCCGCCTTTACCCCGGTTGAGGAATGGCGTCATCAATCGATCGAAAACTGTGGGCTTGGCTATGCCGGCATGCTGTTCCACGGCCCGGCTTTCAGGCGTGCCGGCATGTTTCTTCAGCAGCCTGAAACTCAGCCACGGCGTCACGATGAACGCAATCGCCAGCGAAATCAGCATGCCGAAACTGGAGTTGATCGGGATTGGGCTCATGTATGGCCCCATCAGGCCGGTGACGAAAGCCATAGGCAACAGCGCAGCAATCACGGTGAAAGTCGCAAGGATGGTCGGCCCGCCGACTTCATCTACCGCCTCGGGGATGATTTCTGCAAACGACCGGTTCGGCTCCAGCGCTCGCCGTCGATGGATATTCTCGACAACAACTATCGCGTCATCCACCAGGATGCCGATGGAAAATATCAGTGCAAACAACGACACGCGGTTGAGCGTAAAACCCCATGCCCAGGATGCAAACAGCGTTGCGGCCAGCGTCAGCATGACGGCCACACCCACGACCACGGCTTCCCGCTTACCCAATGCAAACAGGACCAGCAGCACGACGGAGCCGGTCGCGAACGCCAGTTTGCCGATCAGCTTCTGCGCTTTTTCGTTGGCGGTCTCACCGTAATTACGCGTCACCGCCACCTCGACGCCTTCCGGGATCAATGCTCCACGTAATCCGTCTACGCGCTTGATCACCGCACGGGCGATATCGACCGCATTTTCGCCCGGCTTCTTCGATACCGTCACGGTCACGGCGGGATATTCGCCCCGCGCGCCTTTGACATCCGAACCTGCGCCCTGACCTATCCACACATAGCGCGACGGCTGATCCGGCCCGTCCAGAACATTTGCCACATCCGCCATGAACACCGGCTTGCCGGCATGCACGCCTATCATCAGTTGCCGCACGTCATCGCTGCTGGCGATAAATGTACCGGTCTGCACCAGAATCTCCCGATTCTCGGCAACCAGATTTCCCGACGGCTGCGATGCATTCGCGACCTGCAAGGCATCGCGCACATCCTGCGCCGAGATGCCGTACGCGGACAGCCGGTCGGCATCCAGCAATACACGCACCACGTTATCCGGGCCGCCGATGGTGGTCACTTCACGCGTGCCGGGAATGCGCTTCAGTTCAATTTCCAAGGCATGCGCTACGCGTTCGAGTTCAAACGCGCCGCGGCTTTCGTCTGCCGTCCACAGCGTGAGTCCGACCACGGGCACGTCATCTATGCCGATGGGTTTGATAATGGGTTCGCCTGCGCCCAGGTTAGGCGACAGCCAGTCGCGATTCGAAAATACGGTGTCGTAAAGATTGACCAGCGCCTTGGTGTGATCTTCTCCGACCTCGTATTGCACGGTGATGATCGCCATGCCCGGTTTCGAAATCGAATAGACATGCTCGACGCCCGCGATACGCGACAGCACCTGCTCGGCGGGCGTGGCAATCAGGCTTTCCACTTCCTTGGCCGACGCACCGGGAAACGGCACCATCACATTCGCCATGGTCACGTCGATTTGCGGCTCTTCTTCGCGCGGCGTCACCATCACGGCAAAAATCCCGAGCAGGACTGCCATGATCGCCAGCAACGGCGTCAGTTGCGATTGCAGGAAGAAGCGCGCGATTCGTCCCGACACACCCATGCCGTGCGAACCGGACTCGGGATTTTTACTCGCGGCCTTATTCATCAACCTGCGTTTTCTTGAGGTAAATGCCGGCTTTTATCGGCTCCAGCGCCACGCGTTCGCCTGACTGCAATCCAGCCAGGATTTCGATTCCACCGGCCGTTGCCCGACCGACCCGAATCTGGCGAAACTGCACCTTGTCTCCGTTCACGACATAAACGCCGGTCACCTCGCTGCGACGCAGGATCGCGGTTTCCGGCAGCAGCATTTTTTTCGCATCCCCCATCGTGAAATATGCCCGCGCGAACATACCGGGGTAAATTCCGGTCACGCCTTGCGGGAGCTCGATGCGCACCTGGGAGCTGTGCGTACGGCTGTCGGCGGCCGGCAGTATGGTCACCGTCGCGCCAGCGATGGTTTTGCCGATGGCCGGAAACTCGACGCTGGCGCGCCCGGACTTGCGTACATGATCCAGCTTTTCCTGCGGCACGGTGGCGACCACGCGCAATGTCGCGGGATCGAAAAGCGTCAGCAGGGGTCGGCCGAGGCTTGCCATTTCACCCACCTGTGCCAGCCGTGCCGACACCAGCCCCGCAAACGGTGCCGTAATGGAAGTGAATTTCCGGGTGGTCGAGGATTGCGACGCGCCCGCCCTGGCTGCGGCCAGTTGCGCCTCCGCTGCGCGGTACTCGGCTTGCGCCTTGTCGAGCGAAGAAGGACTCATGAATTTACGTGCGACAAGCTGCTGCGCGCGCTCATATTGTGCCTGCGCGTTCACCAGGTTGGCCTGCGCCTGCGCCACCTGTGCCTGACTGCCGGCCATGCTGTTGCGCGCCTCGCTGTCGTCGATACGCACAAGCAACTGCCCTTGCTTGACGTCATCTCCCGCATCCACATCCAGCATCAGGATGCGGCCGGACACTTGTGAGGCCAGCGTGGATTCGCGTCCGGCCTCTACGACCGCCTCGGTGGAATAGCCCCCAGGCGCTGGGCGATAGACCACCTCGACGGTAGCAAAAGGCAATCCGGCTAGCGCCATTTGCGGCAACGACAGGAGCAACAGCAATAAATGCTTCATACCCAACCCTTTAACATTCGTTAATTAGAATATTCTAATATACAAAGGAAAGCAAGTTGACCAGATAAGGATGACTGCAATTATTTCAATATCTTATTCGGAAAAACCGCAAAAAACATCACGCATGAGGGCGATCAGTTTCAGCGTTCTCGGGTCGCTGATACGGTAATAGACGCGATTGGCATCCTTGCGGGTACGCAAGACGTCCTTGTCGCGGAGAATGGCGAGATGTTGCGAGATATTGCTTTGGGTCGTGCCGACCGCCTCGACGATTTCCTGGACGCTGATTTCCTTGTCGCCGAGCACGCACAGGATTTTCAGGCGCAGCGGATGCGACATGGCTTTCAACGCACGGGCAGCCTGGTCGATCTGCTCGTCGTGTTCGATAATCTCGGATTGGCTTATTTTTTGCATAAATCTGGAAGCTACTTTAACGAAACTACCTCGTCTGGATAATGTCAGAAAACCTTAACACACTGAAAGTATAATGCAAAAACCCTTAAAATATAATAGAATAGCCAAGGTTTATACATTGGAATGTCAAGAAACGAAAAGTTGAGATGAAAGTTACTCCTGTTCTGCTGCTGATCCTGGACGGCTTTGGCCATAGCGAGGAATCCGCAGACAACGCCATCGCTTTGGCGCACAAGCCAAACTGGGACTCCCTCTGGCGCACTTACCCCCACAGCCTGATCAATGCTTCCGAGCACTCCGTGGGCTTGCCTTCCGGACAAATGGGCAATTCCGAGGTCGGCCATCTCAACATCGGTGCAGGACGGATTCTCTACCAGGAATTCGAACGCATCAACCGCGCCATCGGCGACGGCGATTTCTTTACCAATCCGGCGCTGACGGAAGCCGTCAATACCGCCAAGAACAACGACCGCACCCTGCATATTTTCGGGCTGCTTTCCAGCGGCGGCGTGCATAGCCACGAACATCACATCCACAGCATGGTGGAAATGGCCGCGCGGCTCGGACTCAAGAAAATCTGCGTGCACGCATTCCTCGACGGCCGCGACACGCCACCCAAGAGCGCCGAGGCATTCATCAAGCGCATGGACGACACATGCGCCCACTTTGGTGCAGGACGCATCGCCACCATCATCGGCCGTTTCTACGCGATGGATCGAGACAAGCGCTGGCCGCGCATGGAAGCCGCTTACAACCTGATCGCCTGCGGCAAGGGCGAGTTCCATGCAGCATCCGCTGCCGAAGGGCTTGAAATGGCCTATGCGCGCGGCGAGACGGACGAATTCGTCAAAGCCACGGTCATCGGCGAGCCGGTGCGCGTGGAAGACGGCGACGTCATCGTTTACATGAACTTCCGTTCCGACCGGGCCCGCGAACTGACGCGCGCCTTCCTCGACAAGAATTTCGAAGGCTTCCATCGCAGCCACACGCCCAAACTGGGCGGCTTCTACACGCTGACGATGTATAACAAGAACGAACTCTCGGCGCACGTCGCCTTTCCGCCGGAAACCATACACAACAGCCTGGGCGAATACCTGGGCAACCTGGGCCTGAAACAGCTGCGCATCGCCGAAACCGAGAAATACCCGCACGTCACGTTCTTCTTCAACGGCGGCGAAGAGCAGGTTTATCCCGGTGAAGACCGCATCCTGGTGCCTTCGCCGCAAGTCGCCACCTACGACATGCAGCCGGAAATGAGTGCGTTCGAAGTCACCGACCGCCTGGAAGAAGCCATCCTCAGCAAGAAGTACGACACCATCATTTGCAATTACGCCAATGCCGACATGGTCGGCCATACCGGCAACCTGCCCGCCGCCATCAAGGCGGTCGAGGCGGTGGATATCTGCCTCGGCCGCGTGGTGCGTGCCATGCAGAAAGTCGGCGGCGAGGTCGTCATTACTGCAGACCATGGCAACGCGGAGTGCATGGAAGACCATGCCCACCAGCAGCCGCATACCCAGCACACGACCAACCTCGTACCGCTGCTATATATCGGCCGCCCGGCGCACCTGGCCAATAATGGCGCGCTTTCCGATGTTGCACCCACGCTGCTGCGGTTGATGGGATTGCCGCAACCTACCGAAATGACGGGACGCCCCTTGGTCGAGTTCGAGGATGTACCTCTCGCCGTCAACGCACAGTAACGGCAATCGCATCAGCGCATTAAAGCGGTGGATTCGGGGCGGCGCCTTTGCGCTCGCCCTGCTTTCACTGCCAGCCGTCGCTCTCGCCGCCAAGCCGGAGGCCAAGGAAGCGTTGCAGGAGCTGAAAAGCCGTATCGAGTCGCTCAAAAAGGAACTCGATACCACCAAGGAGGCGCACTCCGAGGCCGCCGACGCCCTCAAAAAGAGCGAGCAGGCGATCAGCGAGGCCAATCGCAAGCTCTACGAAATCGCCAGGCAGCAGGCCAACAGCCGCCAATCGCTGCAATCCCAGCAACAGGAACTGGCCGCTCTCAACGAAACCATACGCGACCAGCAGCAACTGCTGGGCAAGCAGTTCTACCAGCAATATCTCAACGGTCAGCACGGCTATCTGCAAATCGTATTGACCGGTCATGACCCGAACACCGTCACGCGCGACCTGCACTATTTTTCCTACCTGGCCCGCGCCCGCGCCGACATGATCGAATCGTTGCGGAAAAACCTCGACCACGTGGCGACACTCAATCAGAAAACGGCCGCAACGCTCGCTGAAATCAATGCATTGAAAGAGGAACAGGAAAAGCAGCGCCAGCAACTGGAATCGGAAAAACGGGAACGCAAGGGCGTAATGCAAAAGCTGGCGGGCAAGATAAAAATGCAACGCGGCGAGATCTCCAAGCTGCGCCGCGACGAAAAGCGTCTCACCAACCTGGTCGAACGGCTGGCGCGTATCGTTCCTGCCAAGCCCAAGTCCAAACGCAAGAGCCAGCCCGCAACCGTACGCAAGAATGAAGCACTCCCCAGCCCCTCGTTGGCCGACAGCGCTTTCGCGACACTCAAGGGAAAACTCAACCTGCCGGTGCGCGGCGACATCGTGAACCGCTTCGGAACCTCGCGCGAGGACAGCGGGATTTCCTGGAAGGGATTATTCATCCGCGCCAATGAGGGCAACGAAGTAAAATCCATCGCCTCCGGCACCGTCGTATTCGCCGACTGGCTGCGCGGTTTCGGCAACCTGCTGATCGTCGATCACGGCGACGGATTCATGAGTCTCTATGGCAACAACCAGGCGCTGCTGAAAAATGTCGGCGACGAAGTCAGTCCGGGAGACAACATCGCCTCGGTCGGCAACAGCGGCGGCAACGCGGAGTCCGGGCTTTACTTTGAAATGCGCCACCGCAGCAAGCCGTTCGATCCGCTGGGATGGTGCGTGGTCAGGTAATCAACCCACCAGCCCTTTCAAAAGTATCCCTGCCAGGTACGCCAGCGCAGCCGCTGCACCGCCAACCAGCAAGGTTTCCATCCCGGATTTGAACAGCGGGTATTGCAAAGTCCGGCCTTTCAGCACACCGATTCCGAAAAAAGTCAGCCCGGTCGCAACGGCACTTACCGGGAACACCTGCGACGGCGGCAAGCCTGGCAGCAGATAAGGCAGCAAAGGCACGATGCCCGCGGCGCAAAACCCGAGGAAAGTCGTCAGCGCGGCAATGTCGGGCCTGGGCAAATCCAGTCGCAGGCCCAGCTCTTCGGTCAGCATGGTATCCACCCACAGTTTGCGATCCTGCGTGATGCCGTTGACGATTTCTTCCAGCACTTCACCCTGGAAACCCTTGGCTGCATAGATCTGCCGGACTTCTTCGCGCTCGCCTTCGGGCACTTCGCGCACGTGCATCTCCTCGATTGCCCGCGCCTTTGCCAGCAGTTCATGTTCGCTTTTCGCGCGCTGGTAATTACTGGCCGCCATGCTGAAACCATCCGCCACCAGGTTGGCGAGGCCAAGCACGATGGCAACGCCGGCCGGCAAGGCGGCGCCCGCGGTGCCGGCGACGACAGCGAAGGTGGTCACGCAGCCGTCGATGGAGCCCAGCACGGCATCGCCGAGGTAACTATTCTGCTTGGCTGCGGCAAGGCGCGCCTCGATCACCGCGACTTCGTGTTGGGCGTGAAGATCCTGAAGGTTCTGCGGCGCTTTCAACGCACCACTCCCAGATGCCGCATCGAGCGGTCATGCCAGCCGGACAGCAACAATAGCGCAGCCAGCGCGCCCAGCAGCGCCAAAAACATATCCCATTGCGTATCCCATACGTCGCCCTGCGTGGCGAGAAAAGCCACTGCATCGCTGCCGGAAGCGACGGCCACCCACCACTCCAGCATTTCGTAGAGCGCGCTGATCGCCAGCGCAACGCAGAGCACCAGAAAGAACAACCATTTGCCTGGCCGGAGCGGCGAGGTGCGCAGCAGGATTTCACGCGCGACGATGGCCGGGATAAACCCTTGCGCGACGTGACCGAGCCGGTCGTAATAATTGCGATCCCAGCCGTTGACATCGCGCAGCCAGCTGAAGAGCGGCATTTCGGCATAGGTGTAGTGGCCGCCAATCAGCAGGATGATCGCGTGCACCAGCATCAGCCCGTAAGCCAGGCGCGAGAACGGAAAGCGCTTGTACGTGAGCAGCAGTATCGGTAACGCGAGCATCACCGGAAATACTTCGAGATACCAGGTAAAGCGGTCATGCGGATGGATGGCGGACCATACGGACACTGCCCCGAGCATCGTCAGCAATACCGCGTAGTAGCGGCGATCCGTGGTCATAGCCGTTCCTCCAGAATTTCTGCGACCTCAGCGTCGGTCAGCACGATGGGGTTGGTTTTCATGCTGCTGCCCCGACAATTGGCGACCACGCGCGGAATGTCTTCCCTGCGCATGCCGTACTCGCCGAGGCGCGGCAACTGCAAATGCTTCGTCCAGTCCGCGAGGGTTTCCAGCAGCGCAGCATGTGCCGCTTCTTCACCCAGATCCGGTTTGTTCGTTAGCAGCCGGCCCAGCTCGGCATATTTGCTTAATGTCGGACTCTCGAGAGCGCGATCGCGCAAGCAGCGAATGTTGCTGGCGCTGCACGCCGCCACCAGCGTACCGCATGCCACGCCGTGCGGGATGGGAAAGAACGCACCCAGCGGGGCCGCCAGCCCATGTACCGAGCCCAGCCCGACCTGGGCCAAGGTGATGCCCGACAACAGTGATGCGTAGGCCATGCCGCTACGATGCGCGGCAAGGTCGCCGGTCCCCGCATGCCATGGCAATAGGCTGTCGCGCGCCGCGCGAATGCCGGACAAGGCCAGGGCGTCGGTAAAGGGGTTGGATTTGAGCGAAACGTAGGATTCCAGAAGCTGGGTCAACGCATCCATGCCATCGGCCGCGATCAGCGCGGGTGGGCACGTCGCGAGCAACTCCGGATCGACCACCGCATATTTCGCCACTAACGAATCATGCCGAAAGGACTTCTTGAAACCCTGCTCGCCCTGCACCGACAGCACGGCGTTCTTGGTCGCCTCGGAGCCCGTGCCGGCGGTAGTCGGCACGGCGATGAAGGGCACGGCCGGGCCTTGATACGGCAACTCCGGTCCGACGCCTTCCAGATAATCCATCACGCTATTGGGAACGCGCAGCAGTCCGGCGATGGCCTTGGCGGCATCCAGCACACTGCCGCCGCCGATGCCGATGACCACATCGATATGCAGCGCCTTGAACTGGCTCGCCAACCCGTCCGCCAGCTGCGGAGAGGGCTCGCCGCTGACGCTGACGTGCTCATGGGTAACCCCTGCCGTCTGCAAACCTTCCAGCAATTCAGGCCATGCCATCGAGTTACGGAAAGAAGCGCTGCCCGTCACCAGCAAGACGTGCCGGCCGAATTCGAGCGTCAGTTCGGGTAAGCGGCGGCGCATACCGTCGCCAAAAACGATGCGCGGCAGATTCGAAATCGCGAATGCCGGGATATTCATGCTGCATTCTCCGGATACAGCCCGCGATAGCGTACCCCTTCACGCGGCCCCGCCATCCACTCGGCAACGGTATCGCGCCACTTCAGGTAATGCGCGGTCTGTTTGTGCCGGGTGGCATCGTCTTCGCTGGCATAGGCTTCGTACAGCACGAAACGCGTCGCATCGTCCGGCGACTGCAGCACATCGAAACGCCGGTTTCCGGATTCCAGCACCGAATGACGATGGTTTTCGTGCGTGGCCCGGATGAAATCGTTCACATGCTCCGGCTTGACGTGGACATGCACCAGCGTGACATGCATAGCTATTCTCCTATCAGATGCAGCACCACGCGCCGGGTGGCGGATTCGTGGCGATGCTCGTAAAGAAAGATACCCTGCCATGTGCCGAGCGCCGCCTTGCCACCGATCAGCGGTATGCACAGATGTGTTTGCGTCAGCGCCGTACGCACGTGCGCCGGCATATCGTCTGGCCCTTCGGCAGTGTGGACGAACAAGGGGTCGCCGTCCGGCACCAGACGGGAAAAGAAACGTTCGAGATCGGCGATCACGTCGGGATCATAATTCTCGTTGATCAGCAGGCTGGCGGAAGTGTGCTGGATGTAGAGCGTGAGCATGCCAGTGGTCATGCCGCTCTGCCGCGCCCAGGCCGTCACCTCGTTGGTGATATCGTAAATGCGGCGACCGTGGGTTTTGACGGAAAGTTGATGAGTAAGTTGGCGCATGCGCAAAGACTTCGGTCAGGGAGACATGAAATTATATCCCCCAGCGGAGGGCGTGCGATCCTGAAACGTTCGGCCATGACTCGCAGAGCGCCCCGGATCGCGAGCAGGAGATGGCGCGGCAATGAGGACGTGCAACCAACCGACTTAAGTGTCGATACTGTCAGTCCGATGCTCCATCACGCACCCGTAATGCATAAACAGCTTCTTTCAGCCGCGTCACGCCCTTATCGCGAAAGCGCGGCTCCTGCGCCAGGATATCCGCTTCCAGCAACAGCGCCATATCGCATTGCGCACCAAACAACGCTGCGATCTCCGCCGCATCGACATTGAACGGCGGGCCCGGCATTTCATGCTGCGGGTATTCGAAGGCGACAAGAAGCGTTTTGGCGCCCAACGGAAGCAGCTGGAGGAGATGGCGGGCATAGCCTGTGCGCATTTCAGGCGGAAATGCGACCAGCGCGGCACGATCATAAATTGCGGATACTCCGGCCAAATGCGACGCAGTCAGATCGAAAAAATCCCCGCAATAAAGACGGATGCCATCGCACTCATATAGCTGGAATGTATCAACGATGGAGACGGATGGCGTCAGACGGTTTTCTTCAAAAAACTCCCGAACCGCGATAGGACTGACCTCCACACCAACAACCTCATGCCCTTGCATACGCAGCCAGAGTAAATCGTTGCTTTTTCCGCACAATGGGACGAAAACCCGGCTACCGCGAACAATGCCCAAAGTGGGCCAGAACTGGGTAAGGTAGGGATGGACCTCATTGCGATGGAAACCGATTTGCCGGTTCTGCCAGCGCTCGTGCCAGAAATCAGGATTCATCTAGGAACGGTCAGAAAAGCACAAGAGTGGTGACCCGTTAGCCCTTCTTGGTCACGACAGGCGACGGCATCACCAGATTTTCTTCATAGGGATGAGATGCCCGCTGATAGAACTCCATCACGCGTTTCACGTAGTTGCGCGTTTCCGGATAGGGCGGTATTCCCTTGTAGCGATCCACCGCACGCTCACCAGCGTTGTAGGCCGCAGCCACCAGCTGGACATCGCCCTTGAAATAAGAAAGCAGCCAACGCAGGTACTTGAGACCGCCCTTGATGTTCTGCGTAGCGTCGAAGGCGTTCTTGACGTTGAAACGCTCGGCAGTGGCGGGAATCAATTGCATCAGGCCCATCGCATCCTTGTTGGATAGTGCCGCCGGACTGAAATTGGATTCAACCGCAATGACGGAAAGCGCGAAGTTAGGGTCTATGCCGTACCAGTCGGCCAGCGAGCGGACCATGTCGACCACCCAGCGGCGACTCTTGGGCAGGGTTTCGACGTAGCGTTCGATGCGGGTGACTTCTGGTTCGAGTGCGGATTTGATGAATGGCTGCGGCGGTAACTTCTCGGGCGCAACTTCCGCCAGCACGCACGGCGGCAATTTCTCCGCCTGCTGCAGATTGATGGTTTCCAGCATGTTCTGCGCCTGGAAATGACCTTGGAGCGCCGCCACATGGAACAGCGCCGCCGCCTGCTCGCGGTTTTCAGGAACCCCTTTACCGAAGGCGTACTGCATGCCGAGACGGTACTGTGCCTCGGCGCTACCCAGCCTGGAAGCGGTGCAATACAGTTTGGCCGCGCTCCAGCCCTTTTCCGAATCGTCCAGCTCGCCCGCCAGCGTATCGGCTTGCGTCAACAGTTCCCGCACCTTCGGCGACTCTTCGGAGTAATCCGTCTGCGCAGGTGCGGCAATTGCCGTGGCCCCGCTCAGGAGGAGCCACGAAATAACTGCTATTGCCTGTTTTATTGGGAGCTTATTCATTGCTTCGGCATGCAAGGAGAAGGTCATCAGTATACTCCCGCCCTTTATACAAAACAAAACAATAGGCTAGTTTTTATTGTTTCCCATCAAACAGATACCGTTGGATGACCGCGCTAGGGAAGTACGTCATCGATCGTCAGCTTCACGGGGGTAGTGGCCCCCACCTCAACCGCATCGACCC